>NZ_JALIHH010000107.1:0-17940 GCF_022869435.1 Aeromonas sp. LsrichE-8G | reverse complement strand
ATCGGCGCACTGTTTGAACAGCCACTCGAGCGGCTGTTTGCCGAGTCGCTGACGGGCCTGAGACAGGGCACTGTCCGCGAGCAAGGCATCATTGGCCAACCCTTCTGCACAGATGTTGAGGCGCCGAGCGACCTCGGAGATGGGCTTATTGCGGAAAAAGGCCATCCCCACGACGAGCCACAAGACCATATCAGAAGGTAAGCGGCGTCGGCGGATAGTGGCCTTTTCAGACAAGGCGGCAGCGGCAGTAATCCATTCGTCGGGAATATGGTCGGCAAAAATGGCCAACCGAGCCAGCATGTCGCCAGATGCCTCAACAACATCGTTCAGATCGTTTGCAATAGACATAAAAAATCCGGAACCAGTGATTGGTTCCGGATTGTCCTACAGCAGAAGGATCGGTCAATGGATCCTTAACTGATCAGCATTGCGCACATGCGGGCCTTCTCTTTTTCGGGCGACGGCTCAGCCGATGGGCCGTACCAGGGCGGGTTGGTGGGGCTCGCTGAGGCGCTCGGCCAGATAGTCCACCAGCAACCGCACCTTGGGGGAGAGGTGGCGGTTGTGGGGATAGAGGGCCCATATTCCCTCCTCGGGGGCCCGCAGCTCCGGCAGCAGCTCGATGAGCTCGCCTTGGGCCAGGTGGTCGCTCACGTAGTAGTCCGGCAGCTGGATGATGCCGATCCCCTTGATGGCCGCATCCAGCAGGGCGTGGCCGCTGTTGCACTGCAGCAGACCGCGTACCCGCACGCTGTGGGGTTTACCGTTCAGGGTGAAGTGCCACTCGTCCCCGTTGCCCACCAGGCAGGTGTGACGGGCCAGCTCCGAGAGACTGTTGGGCATGCCGTGGCGGGCGGTATAAGCAGGGGAGGCGCACACATAGGGAACCCGCTGCGCCAGCTTGCGGGCCACCAGGGTCGAATCCTTGAGGTGGCCGAGGCGGATCGCCAGATCGAACCCCTCGTGTACCAGATCCAGCAACTGGTTGGTGAGGTTGAGGGTCACCTCCAGCTGGGGGAAGCGCACCATGAAGTCGTTCACCAGGGGGGCGATGCGGCTCTCGCCGTAGGAGACCGGGGCCGTGATGCGCAAGGAGCCCTGGGGCACCGCCTGATGGCGTCCCACCGCCAGCTCCGCCTCGTAGAGGTTGTCCAGCAACTGGCGGCAGTGGCGAAAATAGATCTCCCCGAGTTCGGTGAGTCGCACCTGGCGGGTGGTGCGCAGCAGCAGCTTGGCCTGCAGCCTGTCTTCGAGCTGCGCCACCTGGCGGCTCACCTGGGCCACCGACACCCCGAGCTTGCGTGCGGCCGGGGTAAAGCCCCCCTGCTCCGCCACGCTGACAAATTCACAGACCCCTTCCCAGCCGAACATTATTACCTGTGTGTAAAAGTGATTTGATACTTAGCGTTATTATCACCAAATCGGCGGGAAACTACACTGGATCTCCGAACTCATTTCCGTTCATCCAACCACTACGAGGACGTCATTCATGGCACAGGTTCAGAGCATCAAGTGTAAAGCCGCCATCGCCTGGGGACCGGGTCAGCCCCTCTCCATCGAAGAGGTCGAGGTCATGCCGCCCCAGGCCGGCGAGGTGCGGGTGCGGATCGTCGCGACCGGCGTCTGCCACACCGATGCCTTCACCCTCTCCGGTGAAGATCCGGAAGGGGTCTTCCCCTGCATCCTGGGCCATGAAGGGGGCGGTATCGTCGAGTCCGTCGGCGAGGGTGTCACCAGCGTCAAGGTCGGCGATCACGTGATCCCGCTCTACACCCCCGAGTGCAGCGAGTGCAAGTTCTGCAAATCCGGCAAGACCAACCTGTGCCAGAAGATCCGCGCCACCCAGGGCAAGGGGCTGATGCCGGACGGCACCACCCGCTTCTCCAAGGACGGCCAGCCTATCTACCACTACATGGGCACCTCCACCTTCAGCGAATACACGGTACTGCCCGAGATCTCCATCGCCAAGGTGGATCCGGCCGCCCCGCTGGAAGAGGTCTGCCTGCTGGGCTGCGGCGTCACCACCGGCATCGGTGCCGTGATGAACACCGCCAAGGTGAAAGAGGGTGAGAACGTCGCCATCTTCGGGCTGGGGGGCATCGGCCTCTCCGCCATCATAGGCGCGCGCCTGGCCAAGGCCGGCCGCATCATCGCCATCGACATCAACGAGAGCAAGTTCGAGCTGGCCCGCAAGCTGGGCGCCACCGACTGCATCAACCCGAACACGTTCGACAAGCCCATCCAGGAGGTGATCGTCGAGATGACCGACGGCGGCGTCGACTTCTCCTTCGAGTGCATCGGCAACGTCAAGGTGATGCGCGCGGCGCTGGAGTGCTGCCACAAGGGCTGGGGCGAATCCGTCATCATCGGCGTGGCCGGTGCGGGCCAGGAGATCAGCACCCGTCCGTTCCAGCTGGTCACCGGCCGGGTGTGGCGCGGCAGCGCCTTCGGGGGCGTGCGCGGTCGCAGCGAGCTGCCGAGCTACGTACAGCGCTACATGCAGGGTGAGTTCAAGCTGGACGACTTCATCACCCACACCATGCCCCTCGAGCAGATCAACGAGGCGTTCGATCTGATGCACGAAGGCAAGAGCATCCGCACCGTCATCCACTACTGATCCCATGAGCGCCCCGCCCATCGATGCATGGGCGGGGCAAGGAGTCCTTACATGAATCTGGACATCATCAGCAGCAACAAGAGCTTCGGCGGCTGGCACAAGCAGTATCGCCACCGCTCCAATGTGCTGGGGTGCGAGATGCGCTTCGCCATCTACCTGCCGCCCCAGGCCCTCACCGGCCAGAAAGTCCCGGTGCTCTACTGGCTCTCCGGTCTCACCTGCACCGACGAGAACTTCATGCAAAAAGCCGGGGCCCAGCGCATCGCCGCCGAGCTCGGCATCGCTCTGGTAGCGCCGGACACCAGCCCCCGCGGTGAAGGGGTGGCGGACGATCCCGGCTATGACCTCGGCATGGGGGCGGGGTTCTACGTCAACGCCACCCAGACCCCCTGGCGGGATCACTACCAGATGTACGATTACGTCACCCGGGAGCTGCCCGAGCTCATCGAGACCCACTTCCCGGTCTCGACGAAGCGCGCCATCAGCGGCCACTCCATGGGAGGCCACGGCGCCCTCATCGCCGCCCTGCGCGAGCCGGGTCGCTACCGCTCGGTGTCGGCCTTCAGCCCCATCAGCCACCCGAGCCGCTGCCCCTGGGGCCAAAAGGCCCTCGGCGCCTACCTCGGCAACAACCCCCTGCTGTGGCAGGAGTGGGATGCCTGCCAGCTGCTGCGCCACCACGACAGCCCGCCCCTGCCGACCCTGGTGGACGTGGGGCTGGACGACCCCTTCCTGGCGGAGCAGCTCGGCATCGACACCCTGGCCGAAGTGGCCGCCACCCGGGCGTGGCCCCTGACGCTCAACCGCCATGCCGGCTACGACCACAGCTATTACTTCGTGGCGAGCTTCATCGAGGCGCACCTGCGCTTTCACGCCAACCACCTGGGCGAATCGGCCTGAGGCTGACCCGCTCGTGGCCGCCCCGTCAGCGGGCGGCCATTCACCCGGAAACAGGAGACAAGGATGCCTCTCTTCACCACATTGCTGGCCATGCCTGATCAGTTCGAGCGGCTGCTGGCACAGGTCCCCACCGACCACCTGGACTGGGAACCCGCCAACTGGGCCGGGATCCCCTCCGAGCGTTTCAGTGCCAGGGGGCACCTCTGCCACCTGCTGGACATCGAGGTGCTGGGCTATCAGGTGCGGTTTCGTCGCACCCTGGCGGAGAGCCTGCCGGAACTCGCCTCCCTCGATGGTTATCAGCTGGCGCTGGACCATGATTACCCCCAACAGGATACCGCCACGCAGCTCGACCGCTTTCGCACCGCCCGCCTGCAGACCGTCGAATGGCTGAAGACGGTGCCGTCCGACGCCTGGCAGCGCCGCGCCCGCTATGGCGGCTATGGGGAGGTGACCCTGGACGGTCTGGTGCGCCTGCTCGTCAGCCATGACCACCAGCACCTCGCCGGCATGCAGTGGCTGCTGATGCGCCTGAACGCCGATCTGGGCCTCGCACTCCCCCTCGAGTGAAGCGTCACCCAACAGTGTCACATCCTGCAAAAAAGGCCCCGAGGGGCCTTTTTCATTGTTGCGGTGATGGGATCAGCTCCCCAACCGGCTCACCTGACCCGAGCCCGCGATCTCGCTGGTCAGCGCTGGGCTGCCCCAGTAGTTGACCGCACCGGCACCGGCGATCTCTATCTTGAGCCGCGACTGGGCCCGCACCTCGACCTCGCCACTGCCGGCGATGCTCACCTCGACCTCCTCGCTGGCGATCCCGGCCCCCTTGACGCCACCGGCGCCGGCGATGTTCAGCGCCATCACCCGGGCGGAGCCCTGCCCCAGATCTAGGTTGCCCAGCCCGGCGATGTTGCCCTCCAGCCGATCCAGCGTCAGCCCGCTGGCGACGATGTCCCCCGTGCCCGCCAGGGAGAGCACCAGATCATCCCCCTTGAAGTCGCGCAAGGCGCCGTTGCCAACCCCCGCCAGTGCCAACTCGTGCAGCGTCGGCAGGGTGATGGTGATCTCCAGCGGCTGGATAGGGTCGAGCCGGTAGCCATCCTTGACCTCGATCTCCAGCTTCTCCCCCTTCTCGGTGAGCACCAGATAGGGCAGCAGGTTGGCCTCCCCCTTGACCCTGAGGGTGTGGCTCTCTCCCGCCACCAGGTACAGGTTGGCGGGCACGCCCGCCAGCACCCTGGTCACCTCATGCCCAAGGGGATGCTGCTGCTCCACCACGGCCCCCTCCCCGCGCACCTTGACGTCATCCTGCCAGCTGCATCCGGTCAGTCCCAGGGCCAGCACCACTCCCAGCATCCATTTCATCCCGCTACTCCTCGTGTCCTCTTTGCCGCACGGCGCGGCAGGTGAGTGGCAATCAGCAAACCCTGTGCCATATGGCTAACATCATGATTTATCTATCCATTTCAATATTTCGAGGCTCGAAGGGTCCATAACAAAGAGTCATTCAGACCACAATCTGGTCAATCTGACCACACCCGAAGGGGGGTGTTGACCCATTTTTTTGGTTGCCGCCCCGGTTCGTTGAGCCAATAGTGATACCTGGTGCGTATAGAGCACTCCATCGCTGCTTCACCCGCCAGAATCAACAAGGAGTCAGAGCGTGACCCAAGCCAGCCACTCATTCGTCCATCCGGGCCTGCCTGCCCCCACCCGCACCCCGCTGCTGACAGGCGACGATCCCGACCACAAGCGCCGCGAGCTGCTCGCCTACTTCTGCCAGACCTTCGATCTCTACGACTCGCTGTTCGACTGCCTGGCCGACGAGCGGGCCTGGTTCAACAAGGCAATCCCCCTGCGCCACCCGCTCATCTTCTACTACGGCCATACCGCCGCCTTCTTCGTCAACAAGCTGCTGGCGGCCCGTCTCATCGAGAGTCGGCTCGACGCACGCATCGAGGCCCTGGTCGCCATCGGGGTGGACGAGATGAGCTGGGACGATCTGGACGAGACCCACTACGACTGGCCCACGGTGGCCGAACTGCGTGACTACCGCGGCCGGGTGCGCGCCCTGGTGTGTGAGTTCATCGAGCGGATGCCGATCGAGCTGCCCATCCATTGGCAGAGCCCGGCCTGGGTCATCCTGATGGGCATAGAGCACGAGCGCATCCACCTCGAGACCTCCAGCGTGCTGATCCGCCAGCTGCCCCTGGCCTGGGTGCGCAGCCAGCCCCAGTGGCCGGTCTGCCCCGAGGCGCGCCACGATCTCGCCGCCGTCCCCGTCAACACCCTGCTGCCGGTGGCCGGCGGCCAGGTGCGCCTCGGCAAACAGGATGCCACCTACGGCTGGGACAACGAATATGGCGAGCGCCACATCGAGCTGGCCCCCTTCCAGGCCAGCCGCATGCTAGTGAGCAACGCCGAGTACCTGGCCTTCGTGCAGGCGGGTGGATATGAAGCGCCCGCCTGGTGGGACGACGAGGGCCGGGGCTGGCGCCAGTATGCCAACGCCCGCATGCCCACCTTCTGGGTCGGCGATCCCAATGAACCCGAGCAGTTGCAACTGCGGCTGATGACCGAGCAGGTCCCCATGCCATGGGACTGGCCGGTGGAGGTGAACCAGCTGGAGGCCGCCGCCTTCTGCCGCTGGAAGGCGGATCAGACCGGCCTGCCCGTCCAGCTGCCAAGCGAGGGGGAGTGGATGCTGCTGCGGGAGCAACTGGCCGGCGATCAGCCGGACTGGATGGAGGCCCCCGGCAACATCAACCTGGCCCGCTTCGCCTCCTCCTGCCCGGTGGATGCCTGCCCCCAGGGCAGCTTCTTCGATCTGGTGGGCAACGTCTGGCAGTGGACCAGCACCGCCATCGACGGCTTCGAGGGGTTCAAGGTGCACCCCCTCTACGACGACTTCTCCACCCCCACCTTCGACGGCAAGCACACCCTCATCAAGGGCGGGAGCTGGATCAGCACCGGCAACGAGGCGCTCAAATCCTCCCGCTACGCCTTCCGTCGCCACTTCTTCCAGCACGCGGGCTTCCGCTACCTAGTCTCACGCCATCAGGAGCCCGTCATCGTGAACCCTTATGAAACCGACACGCTCGTCGCCCAGTATCTCGACTTCCAGTACGGCCCGAGCCACTTCGGGGTCGCCAACTACGCCGAGGCTCTGGCCGGTCTTGCCAGCGAGCTCTGCGGCCGCCATGAGCGGGCGCTCGACATCGGCTGCGCCACCGGCCGCGCCAGCTTCGAACTGGCTCGCCGCTTCGCCCACGTGGACGGGGTGGACTACTCGGCCCGCTTCATCGACGTGGCCCTGACCCTGGCAAGACAGGACAGCTTCCGCTATGCGGTGCCGGTGGAAGGGGATCTGGTGGAGTATTGCGAGGCGCGGCTCTCCCGCCACGAGCTTGGCCGCCAGCAGAGCGAGCGGGTCCACTTCAGCCAGGGGGATGCCTGCAACCTCAAGCCCAAGTACGGCGACTACGATCTGGTGCTCGCCTCCAACCTCATCGACCGGCTGCGGGAGCCCGCCCGCTTCCTGCGGGACATTGCTCCGCGCCTTCGCAGCGGCGGCCTGCTGGTGCTCACCAGCCCCTACACCTGGCTGACCGACTACACCCCCAAGGCCAACTGGCTCGGCGGCATCCGGGAAAACGGCGAGGCCCTCGGCACCTATCAGGCGCTGCAACGGCTGCTGGCGGAGGAGTTCGAGGAGCACATGCCCCCGAGGGACGTCCCCTTCGTCATCCGCGAGACCGCCCGCAAGTACCAGCACACGGTGGCTCAGCTCACCGTCTGGCGCAAACGCTGACGACGCGGCAAACGAAAGAGGGAGGCCCATGGCCTCCCTCTTCTTTATCCGTACCGCTTACCCCTCCTGTACCTGGGGCAGGGCCTCCTGCTCGCGGTAGCGGCGGGCCAGCACGGCGCACACCATCAGCTGGATCTGGTGGAAGATCATCAGCGGCAGCACCATGACCCCGACGCTGGCGGCGGGGAACATGACGTTGGCCATGGGCACCCCGTTGGCCAGGCTCTTCTTGGAACCACAGAAGACGATGGTGATCTCGTCCGCCCGCTCGAAGCCGAGGCGACGGCTGATCCAGACGTTCCACCCCAGCACCAGCGCCAGCAGCACGCAGCTCAGCAGCACGATACTGGCCAGATCGTACCAGCCGACCTGGTGCCAGATCCCCTGCACCACCGCCTCGCTGAAGGCCACATAGACCACCAGCAGGATGGAGCTCTGGTCCAGCTTGCCAATGAGCGGCCGGTGGCTGTCAACCCAGCGACCGATGAGGGGGCGTGACAGGTGGCCCACCACGAACGGCAGCATCAGCTGCACCATGATGGCCTGAATGGAGTGCCAGGTATCGACCCCCTCCCCCTGCACATTGATCATCAGCCCCACCAGCACCGGCGAGAGGAAGATGCCGAGGATGCTGGAGGCCGAGGCGCTGCACACCGCCGCCGACACATTGCCCCCCGCCATGGAGGTGAAGGCGATGGCCGACTGCACGGTGGCGGGCAGGGCGCACAGATACAAGAAACCGAGATAGATGGCCGGGCTCAGCCACTGGGGCACCAGGGGCGTGAGCAGCAGCCCCAGCAGCGGGAAGAGCAGGAAGGTGCTCGCCATCACCACCAGGTGCAGCCGCCAGTGGCCGAGGCCCGCCAGCAGGTTCTGGCGCGACAGCTTGGCGCCATGCATGAAGAAGAGCAGCGCCACCGCCAGCTTGGTCAGCAGACCGAACCAGACGGCCACCTGCCCCTCGCAGGGGAAGAAGGAGGCCAGGGCCACCACGGCAATCAGCACAGAGGTAAAAGGATCCAGACGCACGGGGAGTCTCCAGAGAAAGCGCGTCCCGCACGGGATGGGGACGACAGGGCACGGGGAAGGCGTCATCAGGCGGCGACCCCGGATACGAAGGGACAAGCTTACCCCGAACACCCTGTGGTGCAAAGTTGAGCGGCAGCTTCATTTGTTTCATTTTGTTAAACGATAACGCACATTCTCACAGCAAAACTAAACGATTTTGACCCTCCGGCCCCGGATCCGGCCAATAAAAAACGGGCGACCCTGGTCGCCCGTCTCCTGTTTGCCACATGCCGGTCAGTGCTGGCTGGCCAGGGGGCCGCTGCCCGCTTTCTTCTCATTGCTGGCGAGCTTGCGGGCCTGCCGTTTCTCGAAGCGGGAGATCCACCAGTAGGCCAGCGCCGAGAAGACCGCGGTCATGAAGACGTTGATGAAGAAGGCGCGCACCAGATCCACCCCGGCCGGGAAGGCGGAGGCGCTCATGCTCACCACGAAGATGGCGATCAGCACCGACACCACCCCCATCCCGAAGGTGCGCGACCCCATGCGGAACTCGCGGGGGGTGTCGTCGTGTTTCCAGCGAAACACGAAGTAGGCCACCATGATGAAGATCGGCGGCAGCATGGCAGTCCCGGCGGTGAGGTTGATGGCGGTGTTCATCATCTGCTGCACGGATTCCGAGCCGAAGCCGTTGACCACCAGCATCGCGAACACGAAGACAAACTGCCACCAGGCGGCGCGCACCGGCACCCCGTGCTCGTTGAGCTGGGTGGTCTTCTCGCCGTAAACCCCCTGCGGGATCTCGGAGAAGTGGATCTTCACCGGCGCCGAGGTCCACATCATCATGGAGCCGAACATGGCGATAAACAGCACCACGCCGACGAAGCGGCCCACCAGCGCCTCGGAGAGCCCGAAATACTGCGCCATGCCGGTGAAGATCTCCACCATGCCGCCGGCATAGGTGAGGCTCTCGCGCGGCACGAACACGTTCACCAACAGGGAACCGACCGCATACATGGCACCGATGACGATACCGGCGCTGATGATCACCTTGATGAAGGACTTCTGGCCGCCCTTGACGTCATTGAGGTAGGCCGCTGCGGTCTCGGCACCGCCCGCCGCCTGGAAGATCCAGCACATGATGCCGAGCGTCGCCCAGTTGACGGTGGGAGTCATCGCCTCCAGCGTGATGGGCTGGGCCGGCACATGATCGCCACCGAGGGCCATCAGGGCACCCAGCACATAGATGGCGAACAGGGCAAACACTCCGTAGGCCACTATTTCAGCAATCTTGCCGAGCCAGCTCGCCCCCTTGGTGGAGATATGGGTCGCCGCCGCAAACAGCACGATGGAGATGACCGAGGTGACCATGGGCGAGAAGCTGTACTCATAGCCCAGCATGGCGTAGGAGGCGTAGGCGATGACGTTGGGCAGCAATGAGACGAACCAGAACAGGTTCACGAACCAGTAGAGAAACGAGCCCAGATAGGCCATCCGGGTGCCGAGCGGCTTTTTCAGCCAGTCATACATCCCCGACTCGGAGTTTTTGTTGGCCGAGACGAACTCGGCAATGATGAAGACGAACGGGATGAAGTAGACGATGGTCGCCAGCAGGAAGATGGGGGCGGAGCTGAGCCCCAGCTCGATGTTGTTGTTGACGATGTTGCGCACGTTGAACACGGCGGCAAAGGTCATCGACAACAGGGCAAACTTGCCTATGGTGCCGCGTACGGATTCAGACATGGTGTCCTCCAGTGGACTCGCGCTCCCTGCGGGGAGCGCTGTGACTCTGTGATGTGTTTGGCAAGGGTCTGTCGACCCTGCCCTTTACTCTCTTGTTATGAGCGGGCCGCGTGGGCGGCCTCGTTGGTGAACCGGTGCAATCTCCCGCACCGGCTCGCAATACCAGTCAGACGATCGGAGTGCCCGGCGCCATCGGCACCCGCGGTTGCAGCAGCACGCTCTGGCTCTCGTCCGGGGCCTCGGCGCAGAGCA
This sequence comes from Aeromonas sp. LsrichE-8G, assembly GCF_022869435.1. Lineage (NCBI taxonomy): Bacteria > Pseudomonadati > Pseudomonadota > Gammaproteobacteria > Aeromonadales > Aeromonadaceae > Aeromonas > Aeromonas sp. LsrichE-8G. Next base: position 7,612 of record NZ_JALIHH010000107.1, on the reverse strand, counting down.
ACATGCACTCGGAACGCTCGCCGCGCATTCGGGTGGGCTTGAGGTTGGTCAGTACCACGACCTCGCTGCCCATCAGCTCCTCTTCGCTGTAGTAAGGCACCAGACTGGTGACGGTCTGCAGGGGGCGCTCGCCACCCACATCGATCTGGACGATGTAGAGCTTGTCGGCGCCTGGGTGGCGCACCACCTCCAGCACCTTGCCCACCTTCATCTCGACCCGTTTGAATTCGGCAAACTCGATCGTCTCGCTCATGGTCTTTTCCTTTTCTAGTTCAACGGTTTGCGGGTGGCCAACGGCCACCCGTTCTGATCTGGGGTAAGGACGGCGCTCATGACGCCGGCATGGAGAGCCCGGCCGTCGGCCTGGCCTCTTGCTCACGCGCTTCGGCACTCAGGGAGGCCTCGTATCTGTTGTATTTCCACCAGGCGAAACCGAGGAAGATCACGATGCCGCCCACGTTGTAGAAGATGATGGTCATGATGTCGGCACCGGTCGGGAAGGTGGAGGCCAGGAAACCCACCGAGAAGATGGCGATCAGCACCGACACCACGGCGATGCCGGTGGTACGCGACCCCATCCTGAAGTCCCGCGGCAGGTGGTCCAGCTTCAGACGCAGATTGAGGTAGGCCAGCATGATGAAGAGCGGCGGCAGCATGGAGGCGGCGGCGGTCATGTTGATGACGGTGTTCATCAGCTCCTGCGCCGTGTTGGAGCCCAGGGTCGGGATCACCATCAGCGGCAGCACGATGAGGTACTGGATCCAGGCCGCCCGGGCGGGCACGCCGTTCTCGTTCAGCTCGACCGTCTTCTTGCCGAAGATGCCGGCCGGGATCTCGGAGAAGAAGATCTTCACCGGGGTCGCCGTCCACATCAGCAGGGAGCCGAACATGGCGGTGAAGGAGACCAGCCCGACGAAGCGGTTCATCAGGATCTCCGGCAGGCCGAAGTAGGCCGCCAGCCCTTCAAACACCTGCACCGAGCCGCCGGTATATTTCAGGGTACCGCTCGGCACGAACACGTTGATCAACAGCGAGGCGATGGAGTAGAGCACGCCGATAAAGATCCCGGCGACGATGATCACCTTCACGAAGGATTTGGATCCCCCTTTCACGTCATTGACGTAGACCGCCACCGACTCGGCGCCACCGGCTGCCATAAAGATCCAGGTAGTGATGCCAAGAAACGCCCAGCTGAAATCGGGAACCATGGCCTCTACCGTGATGGGGTCGGCCGGTTGCACGCCACCCACCAGTGCCGCACCTGCCAGCAGGATGTAGGAGAGGGTCAGCAGCAGCATCAGGGACGAGGTCACCGAAGTGATGGGGCCGAGCATCTTGGCGCCGTTGGTGGAGACATAGGTCGCCAGGGCGAACAGGATCATGCTTAAGCAAGTGGTGGTCAGCGGGGTGAGGATGTATTCGTAGCCCAGGAAAGCATAGGAGGCGTAGGCGATGACCCTCGGCAACAAGGAGGTGAAGAAGAACAGGTTCACGAACCAGTAGGTGTAGGCGGAAATGAAGGCCCAGCGCCCGCCGAGGGAGCTTTTCACCCAGGCATAAACCCCCGCTTCGGAATTTTTATTGAGGGAGACGAACTCCGCGATGATGAGGCAGAACGGAATAAAGTAAAAAATGGTGGCCAGAAAGAACATGGGGGCCGAGGCCAGGCCGATTTCGATGTTGTTGTTGATGACGTTGTTGAAGCTGAATACCGCCGCGAAGGTGAGCGACAGCAGACCGAACTTGCCTATCGTATTCCGTTTGGAATCAGACATGGTGCATCTCCAGACCTGTAGTTATCCACGAAAGGGCGGGGCATGGGTTGTAGGGTGGCCCCGCGCCTTCCGGTATGTGTCAGTAAAAAAACAGCGGCTTGTTATTTGTTTTTGAAGTAGCCGCCTTCGACGGTGACCTTGATGATCACCTTGCGCACCGGCGCGTCGCCTGCGAAGCGATAGGCCTCATCGTTCTCGAAGATCACCACCTGGCCGTTGCCCACCTTCTGGCGCTCACGCACCTCGCCGGCCAGCCACTCGCGGTCTGTGGTGTCGTCGTAAGCCTGTTCGACCCGCAGATCCGACTTGGGGGCCCACTCCACCGTCTCTTCCCCTTCCAGGTAGTAGTGAACGTCGAAGTAGCGGCGCTGCCCCTCGAACAGTGAGGTGGCCGGGCTGGCCCCCTCCTGCAAGCGGTAGGTGAGGGAGTCACCGATGGAGTGGCAGATGCCGGGCTTGAGGTTTGGCAGGTTGTTGATGGCCTCCACGCAGCGGCCCCACTTCTTGCCCTCCCGGTAGATATTTTTGAACAGGGTCAGGTTGTCCAGGGTGATCATGCGAGGTTCCTCCCGCCGTTGATGGTGAGGTCGAGCCCGGCCAGCGCAGCCGGATTGAGGTTGCCACGGGCGATGGGCAGCAGGGTCAGACCGAAGCTGAACGGCTCGAAGCGCACCCGCCAGGAGTCCAGAACCTCGGAGCCCCAGGAGTTGGAGCCGAGCCCCAGCACCTTGTGATCCAGATTGAGGGTGAGATAACCGCAGGGTTCCAGCTCGTTGATGTGCTGAGCCGCGTGGATATGCTCCCAGCTGTAGGGCCAGACGCTCAGGTTGATGGGGGCATCGGGTCGCACGTAGAGACCGGCGCCGTGACGGTTGGTCAGGGTCGCCCAGCGCACCTGCTGGCGGTTGCCGTTGTCCTGCGGGAAGGGGTAGTGCTCCCACATCTCGCCGACTGTGCTGTTGAAGCTATCGATCCAGTTGCTCTGGCGGCTGTCCTGATAGTTCTCGCCCGGGCCCATGCCGTAGTAGTGCACCCGGTCGAGATCCTGGCGAATACCCAGCTCGAAACCGATCTTGGGAATGATGTCGTCATAACCGCCGTAGGGCTGACCGGACAGTGCCACGTGTAGCTGGCCGTTCGGGCTCAGGGTGTAGACGTAGCGGCAGCGCATGCCGAAGTCGAACACCGGCGGCGCGATCAGGCTCTCCACCGTCACCTCGACCGCCTCGCCCAGCTGACGCCAGCTCAAGGTGCGGAAGTGCTCCTGCATGATCTGCAGGTGATTCGGGTGCCACAGGCTCTCGTACTCCTGCTTGTGGTTGTCGATCATCGGCTTGAAGAAGGTGAGGCGCGGTGAGCGCTCAATCAGCTCATTGCCATCCTGCTGCCAGCTCACCAGCTTGCCGTCGAGGCGCGAGAAGCGCAGGGCAAAGCCGCTCCCGCTCAAGGTCAGCGCGAGGCGTTCATCGGCGATCTGCAACGGGGTCGCGTTGGGGTTGGCAAAGGGCTGCAACTGGCGAGTCGACTCTTTTAGCCGGAACTGGTACTGGCCCAGCTCGTGCTCCGCCGCGCTGTAACGGGTGGCGGTGGCCTTGATGACCCGCAGCTGGACGAAGGTTTCCCGCGCATCAAGGGATGGCAGTTCGAGTTGCAGCTCTGTGGTGGCACCGGGGACAATCCCTTCCAGCCGGATTTGCTGACTGGCCAGCAACTCGCCCTCGGCCTTCACCTCGACCAGCAGGCGGATGTCGTCGAGAGTGGAGAACCAGTAGCGGTTTTCCACCTCCAACTTGCCGCTCGCGAGATCCAGGGCCCGCACCTTGACCGGGCAGATCACCTGCTTGTATTCGCGCAGGCCCGGCCCCGGGGTCTGATCCGGGTAGATGAGGCCATCCATGCAGAAGTTGTAGTTGTTGGGGTAGTCGCCGTAGTCGCCGCCGTACTTGTAGACCGGGCGCCCCTGCTCGTCCTGATCCAAAATGCCGTGATCGCACCACTCCCAGATGTAGTGACCCTGAATGTGGGGATGGCGGTCAAACACCTGCTGATATTCGCTGAGACCACCCGGGCCGTTGCCCATGGCGTGGGCGTATTCGCAGAGGATGCGCGGCTTCGCCATCGGGAACTCGCCGAAGCAGTTCATCTGGGAGACGCGGGAATACATGGTGCTCACCACATCCACCACCTCGGCATCGCGATCCTCTTCGTAATGTACCAGCCGGGTCGGGTCGATCTCCTTGCAGCGCCGGTACATGGCTCTGATGTTGCAGCCGTAGCCGGACTCGTTGCCCAGCGACCAGATGATGATGGAGGGGTGGTTCTTCTGGGCGTGCACGTGGCGCTCGATGCGATCCACGAATACTGGTTCCCAGAAAGGGTCGTCGGTGATGCGGCTGAGATCGCCGACGTTGGCAAAGCCGTGGGTCTCCACGTCGGTCTCCGCCATCACGAACAGGCCGTACTGGTCGCACAGCTCGTAGAAACGCGGGTCGTTCGGGTAGTGAGCGGTGCGCACAGAGTTGAGGTTGTGCTGCTTCATCAGCACGATATCGCGCTCCACCCGATCCATGCCGACCGCGCGGCTCTTGAGGTGGTCGTTGTCGTGGCGGTTCACCCCGTGCAGCTTGATGTAGTGGCCGTTGACATGGAAGAGGCCATCTTTGACCTTGATTTCACGCACCCCGACCCGCTGCGGGATCACTTCCAGCAGCTCACCCTCACCGTTGTAGAGGGAGAGTTGCAGCTGGTAGAGGTAAGGATCTTCGGCGCTCCACAGATGGGGGTTGGCCAGATCCAGCGTGAAGCGGCAGTCATACTTGCCATCGATGGCGAGATGGTCGAGCGAGCCGCTGGCGATCTCGCTGCCCTGATCCAGCAGCGACCAGACCAGACGGTGATCACGGGCTGGCGCACCAAGATTTTCCAGCTGGATATCGCAGCTCAGGGTGGCGCTCTGATTGTCATCGGCCAGCGCAGTCTGGATAAAGAAGTCCTGCACATGGACTGCCGGTTTGCCCACCAGGTAGACGTCGCGGAAGATCCCCGCCATCCACCACATGTCCTGATCTTCGATATAGGTAGAGTCCGCCCACTGCATCACCCGCACCGACAGCAGGTTTTCGCCAACCTTGGCATAGGCACTAATATCGAACTCGGCGGTGAGACGGCTCCCCTTGCTGAAACCGACATAGTGGCCGTTCACATAGACCTCGAAGTAGGTCTCCACCCCGTCAAACTTGATGATCACCTGCTCGCCGTCCCAGGCCGGGCTCAGCGTGAAGCTGCGCTGATAGGCGCCGGTGGGGTTGTTGGTCGGCACGAAGGGCACGTCTATGGGGAAGGGAAAACCTTCGTCGGTGTACTGCAACTGACCATGTCCTTCCATCTGCCACATGTTGGGCACGGTGATCTGGCCCCACTCGCTCATGGGGCTGTGATAGAAGGCCTCCGGCACCTGCAGGGGGTGGTCGAAGTAGTGGAACTGCCATTGGCCGCTCAGCCCCAGAAAACGGCGGCTCAGCTCGCGCTGCATGGTGGCCGCCAGCGCGTGGTCGGCATAAGAGAAGAAGTAGGCACGCGGAGCCAGCCTGTTTTCACCAACGAATTGGACGTTTTCCCAGTTATTCACATGTCCTCCCGGAACAAGGCAACGTTAACTGGGTAAACTCTAGATAAATATTTACTAAATATCGGTTTTGAATAGGTAAAGTTTTAACCTGATCACAGTGAGCGGATGGTTTTGTGAGCGAGATCAGAAGCGGAAGATAAAAGGGAATAGGGCGGATGGGTGTGGCATGGATGTTGATGATAGCTGGCTGAATGGCAGTAAAATCAACTATAAGACATTGTGATGTGACGTCATTGGATGATATGGCAAAGCAGTTTGCTTGGTAGGGGTGTCGCACCACCGCAAGATGGTGCGACTAAAATGCAGGGCATTTTACTAAAATCAGCGCGTAGTACCACGCAGGGTCAACTTGCTCGGTACCAGCACCCGAAGGGGAATATCACGCTCGTCACGTAGCCGTTCGACCAACAGATTGACTCCCTGGGAGCCCATCAACTCGGAGTGGATCCGCACCGTTGAGAGCGGCGGGAAAGTGAACTTGGCGGTCGGAATATCGTTGACGCTGATAAGCTCGATCTGCTGGGGAATCGCCAGTCCCTTCTCATGGATGGCACGCAGCACACCGATGGCGATGGAGTCGGAGGCGACAAACAGCGCCCTGGGCCAGTCGCCGGCCAGCATCTCTTTGGCCAACTTGTAGCCGGAAGCGCTGGAGAAGTCTCCGCGATAGAGGTCGCTCTCCTGTACCACGCCAAGCCGCTGGCCATAATCGCGAAAGGCGAGTTCCCGCAGATCCGGGCCATCATCCTGGCCACCGATATAGCCGATGCGCTGATGGCCCTCGGCGATGAAGAAGTCCACTACCTGCTGGCTGATGAGTGCCAAATCAACATCAATCGAGTCAAAATCCCCCTGAGAGCGGCAATCCACGAACACCAGCTGGGCAGACAGGCCGCGCAGCACGGCCAGCCGTTCTTCCGGCAGATGGCCGATGACCAGGATGCCATCGACGGCAGAGAGCTCACGCCCCTCGGCACCGTTGTAGCAGTGGGCCAGCTCGATGTTGAGGCGGGTACACTGGGTCTCGATACCGTAGCGGATGGCCAGATAGTAGGGATCGTTGACCTCGGTGCTCTGGGGATAGGCGTAGACAGCCAGGAGCTGCAGCTTGCTCTTGTGCACCCCTTTGCGGGCGCTGCTGGTCTTGTACTCCAGCCGCTCGGCAATCTCGAAGATCTTCTGCCTGGTCTCGTCCTTGACGCTCAGGCTGGGATCCTCGTTCAGCACACGGGATACGGTAGCAAGCGATACCCCCGCCTCCTGTGCAATTTCCTTCAACGTAGCCATCAATACCTCGCAGGCAGCATCACGTGTTCATCGGGCAACGGCTAAAGAGTAACGAGCAATCCCTTGATAGCCCAGCATTTTTACTGAAATAGAAGCAGGGAATTGAGGCGGGAGGACAGAAATGCAAAAAGGCCTCCCGCATGGGAGGCCTCTTCTGAATAGGTGCCTGACAGTGTCCTACTCTCGCATGGCGAATGCCACACTACCATCGGCGCTACCGCGTTTCACTTCTGAGTTCGGCATGGGATCAGGTGGTTCCACGGCGCTATTGCCGTCAGGCAAAAGCTGTACTGCTTGAAAATGGTGCTGATACCCAGAATCGAACTGGGGACCTCATCCTTACCAAGGATGCGCTCTACCGACTGAGCCATATCAGCACACTAACCGGTAAAGACCACGCTCAATGCGTAATCTAAAATTGGGTGCCTGGCAGTGTCCTACTCTCGCATGGCGAATGCCACACTACCATCGGCGCTACAGCGTTTCACTTCTGAGTTCGGCATGGGGTCAGGTGGTTCCACTGCGCTATTGCCGCCAGGCAAAATCTTAATCCAGAAAGCTGACGTGAATAACGACTTCGCTAGTTGCTTGTCATTACCACTGAATTTGTAAGTAGTTTGCTTGGTATTTGCTACAAGTCTCTGAACACTTCTTGGGTGTTGTATGGTTAAGCCTCACGGGTAATTAGTATGGGTTAGCTCAACGTATCACTACGCTTACACACCCCACCTATCAACGTTGTGGTCTCCAACGGCCCTTTAGGACCCTCAAGGGGCCAGGGATGACTCATCTCAGGGCTCGCTTCCCGCTTAGATGCTTTCAGCGGTTATCGATTCCGAACTTAGCTACCGGGCAGTGCCACTGGCGTGACAACCCGAACACCAGAGGTTCGTTCACTCCGGTCCTCTCGTACTAGGAGCAA
>NZ_JALIHH010000106.1:0-8749 GCF_022869435.1 Aeromonas sp. LsrichE-8G | reverse complement strand
ATTTCCCAGGCATTACTCACCCGTCCGCCGCTCGCCGGCAAAAGTAGCAAGCTACTTTCCCGCTGCCGCTCGACTTGCATGTGTTAGGCCTGCCGCCAGCGTTCAATCTGAGCCATGATCAAACTCTTCAATTTAAGTTTGGTTGCTTCGAAAAGCGGCTCAATGAATTGCTGAATTAACTGCTGCAACTAAAAGTTGCTTTGGTCACTTCATCAGACATTGAAAATCAAAAATTGTTTTTTGATGCTCGATGCTGTGAGTGCCCACACAGATTGCTTGATTCAAATTGTTAAAGAGCAGGGTCTGAAACTATAACCCTCACCAGCTTGCTTTGCAAGGTGGACCATACACGCACTGCGCCGTGCTGATGGAGGCGCATTATAGGGATATGATTCTCGCTGACAAGCGAAAACTACGTGTTTATTTGAAAAAGACGTTCAGGTGTTTAATCAACAACCAATCAGACTAAAAAGCCGTCAACGATTCATCTAAATGAGCCCGCACACCTTCTCTATCACTACCAATCGGTACCCGTTTTCGCCACATCAAGATCTACATGCCAGCCACGCCAGGCATACAAAAATGAAAAGGGCCCCTCGGGGCCCTTCATATCACGCTGCTATAGATCAGATGGAGAAACTTGAACCGCAACCGCAGGTCGTCGTGGCGTTGGGGTTGGTCACGGTGAAACGGGAACCTTCCAGGCCTTCGGTGTAATCCACGCTGCCGCCGACCAGGTATTGCAGGCTCATGGGATCGATCACCATGGTGACGCCGCTCTTCTCGACCACGGTATCGCCATCATTGATTTTCTCGTCAAACGTGAAACCGTACTGGAAACCGGAGCAGCCCCCCCCAGTGATGTAGACCCGCAACTTGAGTTCGGGATTCTCTTCTTCGGTGATCAAGGTCTTTACCTTGTTGGCTGCCGCATCCGTCATCTGGATGGGCAAGGGGGCTTCTGCTACTGCACTCATTGCTGACCTCACAACCGTTACATCCACAAACATGGAAACCGCGAAATTATCCAATACCCGACCATTTAGTTCAAGTATTCACCACTCTCTTACTGTGCTGCCGGCAAGGGGGCTGGTTGAGCGACCAGAGGCTTGAGCACCTCGTTCCACTCGGCCACCAGCTCCTGGGCCGGTTGCCGACCCTCCTTCGGGATGAGGATTCTCACCCTGTCCGGGATGAAGCCTGAGGGAAGCTGCCAATTGCCCTCCAAGAGCTGGAAATATCGCAACGCGTAGCGTCCCTCCCCCACCTTCATGCCAAGATCCCGGCCACTGAGGATCCTGGGCTTGTCAGCCAGACTGCCTTCGAGCCGGATCTGCACCTGCCCCCGAAACAGCTCCCGCTTCTTGGCGGGTTGTGTGAGCGCCAGACGATAGTGGTAGCGACCCGGCACACTCGTCTCCTGCAATGTTAGATTGTCGATGGATACCCCCACCTGTTCGCCGGTGGGACGCATGATGCGTTCGAAGAAGGCGAGCTGACGCTTCTGCTCCTGTACCTGGGCTTCCTGATCCTTGAGCGTCTGCTGAAGTTGCTCGAAGGCGGCCTTCTGGGTCGCCAGCAGGGTCTCCCTGACGCCGAGATCCGTCTTCAGTTGTGCAATGGCCTTGCTCTGACGCTCCAACGTCTCTTGCTGCACCGTCACCAGGCTGCTCTGAGCCAGCTCCTGTCTGTTCCCGACGACATAACCGATACATGCCCCCACAGCCAGCACCACCAATAACTTCACGATTTGGGACATAAGGCCTCTTCTATATGCCGACATCAACACGGCCGGTTTCTTTTCACTATACGCGACCATGCCGGATTGATACGGATAAACAAAGAGTTAACCGGTCGCGATGCTGCTTTCACCCCGGTTTTGACGCGCAGCAAGCCGTAAAGTTCGCTCCAGGATCTGGGAATAGATGGGACGCCCCCCCAACCATTGCGCCACCAGGGTTGCCCCTATGGTGGTGATCATCATGGGCAGGATCAGCTGATAGTTGTCGGTCATCTCGGTCACCAGCACGATGCCGGTGATGGGGGCACGCACGGTGGCGGCGAAAAGCGCCCCCATGCCGGCGATGGCAAAGGCGCCCGGTTCGATGCCGAGATCGGGAAATGCAGAGTGGAACAGGTGACCAAAGATCACCCCGAACAGGGTGCCCAGCGCCAGGGTCGGCGCAAAGACACCACCAGGGGCCCCCGAGCAAAAGCAGATGAGGGTACCCACCAGTCGCACCGAGAAGATGATGAAGAGCGTCGCCATCGCATAGTCTCCCCCCGTCAGATGCGGGATGAGCTCGATTCCCCCTCCAGTGACCGAAGGGGCGAACAGCGACAGCATGCCAAAGGTTCCAGCCACCCCCATGCCGATGATGACGAAGCGGTGGCGCTTGTTCTGATGCAATGCCAGGTAACCATCCTGACAGGCGAGCACCAGCTTGTTGAAGACGAACCCCAGCACACCAAAGCAGCCCCCCATGAAAAGAAACAGCCAGAGCGCCTTCAAGGCCGGAGCGTCGTAGTGAGGCAGCATGATGACGGGGGATTGCCCTTTCATGTTCTGCAGCATCAGGGTCGCCATGACGGCCGAAATCCCGACCGCCTTGATGGCGAGGAAGGAGTAGCGAAATTGCGGTCGCATCTCTTCCATGACAAACAGTATCCCTGCCAGCGGGGCATTGAAGGCCGCAGCGAGACCACCCGCCGCACCGGCAGCCAGCAGGGCATGGCCATGCTCCTTGGGCAACCGGAAGATATCCGCCACCATCTTGCCGAGGTTGCCCCCTATCTGCACCGAGGGCCCCTCCCGCCCCAGCACCATGCCGGAACTCAGGGTACAGACCCCGCCAAAAAACTTCACCGGCAACACCCGCCACCAGCGTACCGGGCGCAGGTCGTCCATGGCCCCTTCAATTTCCGGGATACCGGATCCCCCCGCCTCGGGGGCAAAGGCATGAGTGAGGAAATAGCCGACCAACCCCAGCAGGGCGCTGAAACCAAAGCCGAGCAGGCCAAGCTGCCACCAGGGGCGATCGGCCAGCAAGTCGACACGCTGCTGGGCCAGCCAGTGAACGCAAGACTCGAACAATCCGCACACCAGGCCTGCCAGCAGGCCGACCAGGGCCGCCAACAGGAGCACCAGCAGCGGCATCTTGTCCCGCCGTATCAGGCGCTGCAAGACTGGAGGACGACGCAGCGAGGCCGCGTCGGCGGAAGGAATGGCTTGTTGCTCCATGGATAATCACGCTCATCTAACGAGGACCAGACACACCTCGGCCTCGGCTGCCCAGCTCTGGGCCTTTCTGCTATAGTCGGCCCGTTTCATGTATCACGGGCGAGAGTCCGGGGCGAGAGCGCAAAGCATACTCCTCCCGCCATCCCCTGCCGAGCCGCAATCGGCAGCCTGCGCCCGGGTAACGACCAAAATCCCATTAAGGATGATCCATGTCAAAATCAGATCAGCTGTTTGAACAGGCCCGCCAGACCATTCCCGGTGGCGTCAACTCACCGGTCCGCGCCTTCAACGGGGTCGGCGGTACACCCCGCTTCATCGATCACGCCGATGGCGCCTACCTCTATGACGTGGACGGCCAGGCCTATGTGGATTACATCGGTTCCTGGGGCCCCATGCTGCTCGGTCACAACCACCCGGCCATCAAGGCCGCTGTCATCAAGGCGGTGGAGAAGGGACTGAGCTACGGTGCCCCGACCGAAATCGAAGTGCTGATGGCCGAGAAGGTGCGCCAGATCGTCCCCTCCATGGAGCAGGTGCGGATGGTCAACTCCGGCACCGAGGCGACCATGAGCGCCATCCGGCTGGCCCGCGGCTATACCGGTCGCGACAAGATCGTCAAGTTTGAAGGCTGCTACCACGGCCACGCCGACTCCCTGCTGGTCAAGGCCGGCTCAGGCGCCCTCACCCTGGGTCAGCCCAACAGCCCGGGCGTACCGGCCGATTTCGCCAAACACACGCTCACCTGTGTCTTTAACGATCTGGACTCGGTGCGCGAAGCCTTTACCCAGTACGGCAGCGAGATCGCCTGCATCATCGTCGAGCCGGTCGCAGGCAACATGAACTGCATCCCGCCGGTGCCCGGCTTCCTAGAAGGGCTGCGCGCCATTTGTGACGAGTTCGGCGCCCTGCTGATCCTGGACGAGGTGATGACGGGTTTTCGCGTCTCCCTGCGTGGTGCCCAGGGCCACTACAACATCGACCCGGATCTCACCACCCTCGGCAAGATCATCGGTGCCGGCATGCCGGTGGGCGCCTTCGGCGGCAAGAAGAAGGTGATGCAGCACATCGCCCCGACCGGCCCCGTCTATCAGGCTGGTACCCTCTCCGGCAACCCGGTGGCCATGGCCGCCGGCCTCACCATGCTGGATCTGCTGCTGGAGCCGGGCCTCTATGAGCAGCTGAGCGCCAAGACCGCCCGTGTCGCCGAAGGGCTCAAAGCCGCCGCCGCCAGGCACGGCATCCCGCTTGCCATCAACTACGTGGGCGGCATGTTCGGCTTCTTCTTCACCGACGAGCCCGAGATCACCCGCTACGAGCAGGTGACCCGCTGCGACATGGAACGCTTCAAGCGCTTCTACCATCTGATGCTGGAAGAGGGTGTCTATCTGGCACCGAGCGCCTACGAGGCGGGCTTCCTGTCGCTTGCCCACGGGGACAAGGAGATTGAACACACCCTGGCGGCCGCCGAGCGCAGCTTCGCCAAGCTGGCTGGCTGACAAGCCGCAAGATGTGCAGAGGGCCCCGATGGGGCCCTTTTTTGTTTGCTCGCACCGACAAGGCACCGTAGTGGTGCATCTTTAAGTCCCTCACCGGAACCTTGCCACCTGCTGGTGCGCCGCGCCGTACACGGGCTGTCATAAATCAGGCCCACAATTTGCAGGTCCCTGCTTCAGGAGCCCATTGGACCGAGGTGTATATGGCAGAGATGAGCCCCATCGATGTGCTGCGGCGCTATCAGGAGTACGAAACCGAGCTGGCCCCCCTGCTGTTGGGGCTGCTCACCCTCCCCGAGGCGTCTCTCAAGACCTATGCCTTCGTCGAGGAGGTAAAGAGCCTGGCCCCCCAGATCAGGCCAGCCATACTGGCGCCCGTTCCGGCGGCCCAGGGGCAGCTGCGCCTGCTGGTGCAGGGCCATGGCCGGGAGCTGGAGATCAACCTGCACCAGCTGATCGCCTGGCTGATGGGGGACAGGGAGCGGCGGCGCGCCATTCCCTGGTTCAGGGCCGTCTACGTCGTCCTGAGTCTGGCCCTGTTTCTCATCGTCGGCACCCTCATCTGGCACGGGCTGGAACAGCTCTATCTGCTCCTGTGCGGCACCCAGCAGAACCGGCTGGGGGCCTTCAGCGCCATCATCTTCCTCACGCTCGCCCTGGCGGTGTTCGATCTCGGCAAGACCATCCTCGAAGAGGAGGTGCTACTGCATAAGGACATCTTCCGCCACAGCGCCATCCGGCGCACCATTACCCGCTTTATCGCCGCCATCCTGATCGCGGTCTCCATCGAGGGGTTGCTGCTGCTGTTCAAGGGATCCCTCGGCCAGAGCGAACTGCTCTGGCCTGCGGTGGGGGTGATGGGCTGCGCCGTGGGGTTGCTGCTGGCGCTGGGGCTCTATGTGTTTCTCGGTGCCAGGGCGGAAGCCGCACTGGTCGCCTCCAGCCAGCAGACCGCTCACTCGGAGGGGGCTGCCAGAGGCATCAGAAGCCGCGCCAGGACCGGGCGAGCGGGATGACATACCAACGCGGGGCGCCCGTGCAGGCGGGCCTCACCGACGCCAGCTAGCTCGTCGCCTCTGCCAGCGCGGGCGCTGGCTGTCGCCGTGCCGCCCGCCAGGAGGCGTACATGGTCCAGGAGGTATAGATGACGATGAAGGCCACCAGCCATTTGAGCATCTCCATCTCCATGGATTTGACCAGCATGGCCGCCAGCACCACGCCGATGGGGCCGAAGATGGCCACCGCCAGCACGGCCCGCGCATCGAAAGCCCCCTTGCGAATGAAGGTCCCCGCCGAGAAGACGCTGAGCACGGCGGTGGATCCCATCATGATGGGGAAGGCCACCAGCGGGTTCATGCCGAGCAGATAGACCAGGGTCATGCAGGGGGCGAACAGGCCGATACCGACGTTCATCAGAGCTCCGAACAGGAAGTTGCCGGCAAGGGCGATCCCCAGCTTGTAACCGCTCAGCCCCATGGCCTCGCCACCGAGGGGGAAGAGCCCGAGCAGACCGGCAAAGATGAGACCGGCGACCACCAGCAGGGAGACCGCCATGACCAGCCGGATGGTCTGGCGATCAAAGGAGGCCACGTAACGGGCGCCCCAGGCCGCACCGGCCGCCGCAGCCGCCATCATGCTGATGAGGGTGACGGGATCCATGTTGACCACGCCGATGAAGATGAGAGCCTGGGTCACGGTCGGCAGTACGCACTGGCCGTTGAGGGTACCGAGCAGCAGCCGATCATCGATCAGCCTGAACTGCTTGTAGCAGGCGGTCTTCACCGCAAAGCTCCCCACCCCCAGGGTATCGAGAAAATTGGCCACAAAGCCGATGGCCGCAACCGGCCAGAAAGGGGTGGCTTCGAGCTGGCCATGACGCCATTTGTGCCACCAGGCACGGACCAGCATAAAGAGAAAGACCAGGGCACAACCGATAAACAAGAGACGCAGAAAAGTGACAAGCATGGGGAGACCTCCAACAACGGGCGGCGATTCTAAGGCAGCGGAGGGAAAAAATCCTGGCCAGGATCATGAGACGACGGGTGCAAACGTTTGGCCGCGACTATTTTGGCTGGCAGAACCCGAATGGGGCTATCCATACTGGTTGGGAGGGCGACAGCCCGGGCTCATCGGGCGTAGTCCTGGTCATTTCGCGACGACCACAGCACCGGTGAGGCGTAAACGAAAGAAGGCGGGGTGACCCGCCTTCTTTTTTCATTCTCCGTCAGGCAATCCAGCGTGGCAGCCGGGAAGCCAGGCGGTCGATCAGGCGATCCGACACGGGAGTGAGCAACAGCAGCGGCAGGCAGATCAGGGAGAGGCAAAGAGCGCCCACATAGACGTCCGTCATCCAGTGCGCACCAGCCAGGATGCGGGGCGCAGAAAACAGGGGCACCATCACCACCGCAATCACCCCGGCCCAGCGCGGCAGATAGCGCAGGGCAAAACCGGCGAAGATCATCAGGAAGAGGGCGTGATCACCGGGGAAGCTGTCACCGGCGGAGTCCTTGGTGGGAATCGCACTGATCTCGGTCAGGCGCAGAGCCCCGTCCACCATCAAGGTGGGGCTGGGACGGCTGACCGGCAACAGATGCCCGAGCTGATTGATCACCAGGGCCCCCAGCAGCATCACTACCCCCATGGCCACCAGACGACGGCGCTCCTGTCCGTCGGCACGGAAGAAGCAACCGGCGAGGATCCCGCCCATGCAGGCCAGCGCGGCCAGATCGAACAGGCGGTTGTTGGTGATGGCCACCAGATCGGCCCAACGGGGGGAGTGGCCAATCCAGCCATTGACCAGCTGGAAGAGGGCGAGATCCCACCCATCCCAGGGGCCGTGCTCAGGCAGGGCGCCCCAACTGAAGGCGATGAGGCCCCCGGCCAGATAGAAAGGAATGAACTTGCTCATGCCGACGTGTCCTTCGAAAAACGCTCATTCTAGGCCAGCCGCAAGATGACTTGCATCACAAAAGTGTAAGAATTCGTGTAACAAAGGTATTCCATCGGCTCTTCTTTTGGCGCCGCCGACCGGGTGGACAAGCGCGTCCCCTCCTTGGCTCTCCCACCGGTTGCGGCTAGTATGGGCGCTCCCTTCGTTCAGGATGATGATGATGCGCAGCTACCTTCGCATGATGTTGTTTGCCCTCGGTTTGCTGGCAGGTGTACAGATCCCCGGGCTGGTCGATCTCTACTTCCAGCGGCTGGATGCCCGGCTGCAGCAGGCTGGTCTGGCACTGGCCCCCTTCCAGCGCACGGCGGACCAGCACTTCAATGGCGATCTGCAGGCGCTGGTCGCCCATTACGGTGCCAGCCAGGATCCCGTCTTCACCCAGGATGCCACCAGCCTCCAGCAACTGGTGAACCAGCAGCAGCACCTTCAGGGGGAGATCGCCGTGCGGGAGAGTCCCTGGTACCAGCAGCTCTCCCACCTGTTGCTGCGCGCCGATCCCGCCCTCTGGCAGGATACCCTTCACAACTACGGCTATGTGGTCCCCCTCAAACAGGCCGCCATTTTCTGCGGCGTGGCGGCGGGTCTGCTGGCCTCCCTGGCGGGGGATCTGCTGCTCGGCCTCCTGCTGCTGCCATTTCGCTCCCGCCAGCGCATCCCCCGTCACGGCCTGCGCTGATCCCCTCTCACTGCCAACCGGGGTGCCCGCCCCGGTTGGCGGCTACTCGAAGGGTTCGAGATAGGTTTCTATGGCCTTCTTCAGCCAAGCCAGCACCTTGCCGTGATGGGCGTTCTCCGACAGATAGACTCCGTAATCGCGCCACTGCAGGCTGAACTTGTGCTTCAGGGTCAGCAGCTCTCCCAGGCGCAGCTGGCTCTGGATAAGGGGTGAAGGCAGCACCGCCCAGCCCAGACCATCCAGCCAGGGTGAGAGCGTGAACATTTTGTTAAATTTCACCCAGTTTTTTGAGACCCGCATTGAGTACCGTTTCCAGATATTCACTGCTCATTCCTGCGATTTTTTGCTTCCGTCTTACGCTCGCCTTGCGTGAAGTCTCGGCCCTGAGC
>NZ_JALIHH010000105.1:0-11875 GCF_022869435.1 Aeromonas sp. LsrichE-8G | reverse complement strand
ACCTTGTCGCAACCAAGCCCTGAGAGCAGAGCCGGGAGTAGTCTCGCAGGCTGGATATCCCGGAGTCGCTGACAAAAACCGGTAAATTTACCGATCCGGTTGAGTTCAGAAGAGCTAAGAAGTTGCTTGAGGTACTGGGTTGCATTTATAATAGTCATGGCTTCGGGCGTGTCGGTTTTTTTTTGCGATTAAATCAGATCACAAACGAAGCCTTTTTTCTATCTATTTCAATTGGTTGTAGCTAAAGATCCTGTACATGACAGGTCACTGCAGCGGCCAAACTGTTGCCACATCTCAGTTCAGGAGGAAACGCAATGACTCAGGAAAGGATCCAGACCCGCTACCCACTCGGCGGCCCCTTCGCCACCCAGGCTGAGCTGGAGCAGGCCATCACCCAGGCCATAACGACCCACAGACAAGATTTCTTCCCTCTGCTGGAACGGCTGGTGGACGTGGGGGACACCCGGGTCAACCTCAGTCAGGAGAACCCGCTGCGGGTGCTCAGCATCGAACTCGCTGACGGCCGTGAAGGAGTGGCCCATATCAACTACGAGTCCAACTTCGCCGAGAGCTGCCTGATTATCAACGAATACGACCAGCACCAGACCAGCCTGGCCTTTCGCCTCGACGGGGATGCACTTATCTTCGACGTCGAACTGCCGATCGCGTGGAATTTCAATAACTGAAGATTCAGCGGTGTAATGCCGCCTGGTTGCTACACCCGGTCAGCCAGCTCCCCTCACCCTAACCCTCTCCCAAAGGGAGAGGGGATCAGCCCGTGCCAACCTCCAGCCGTGGTAGTCACTCCATACTCTGCTGTTATTTCAGGCGCCTGTAATCTTCCCCATATGGCTGTCATCTGAATAGCAATATCCAGCATATAGCCACCATAACCCTCACTCATGTACAGGATCTTTAGCGGCAACCAATTGAAATAGATATAAAAAAGGCTTCGTTTGTGATCTGATTTTATCGCCAAACAAAATCAACACGCGCGAAGCCTATGACTATTATCAACGCTAATTACTATCTGGAGCAACTCTTGGCTCCCGCCGCACTCGAGCGCATTGCTCGGCTCTGCAAGTTTTGTCTGCGTCAGCGTGCCATTACCCCAGCCATGCTCGTACCTGCACTGCTGCGGGCCATGGGAGGCGACCAGGTCAATGACATTGCCGGTTTACACCGCCATTTCAATGCCTTGCAACTGGTAAACACCCATCAGGTTTCTTACAAACCGTTTCACAATCAGCTGCGCAAAGAGAGCTTTGCCCTGTTTATGAAAGCCCTGGTCGAGCGGGCCATCGCCTTGCGTATCGACCATCAACTCAAAGCAGCCTCCCTCGGCGCGTTCAAGCAGGTGTTACTGCACGATGGCACCTCCTTTGCGGTGCATCGGCGCCTTGCTGCTGATTTTCCCGGCCGGTTCAAGACCATCAGTCCGGCAGCTATCGAGTGCCATATGACCATGTCACTGTCGGAGCAGAGCCCGTTGTGCATGAGTGTGTCTGCCGATACCGCAGGGGAACGGCAATTTCTGCCTGAAGCCCACACGCTGACCAACTGCCTGCTGCTGGCTGACGCAGGTTACATTGACAGGGCTTGGTTTGAGCAGGTGAACGACGCTGGCGGATTTTATCTGGTGCGCGGCACGAAAAGCCTGAACCCCAAGATAATCCAAGCCTGGCGCGGTGATGGACGGGAAGTACCCAAGCTGGCGGGACTATCTCTGAGAGAGGCCGGACGGCGACGCTGTCGGGCCGAGGTACTGGATATGGTGGTGAAGTCCGGCCAGGTCGAGTACCGGTTGATCCGGCGCTGGTTTGCTGAGGAAAAGCGGTTCTGTCTGTGGATGACGAACCTACCGCGAGCAGCATGGTCAGCAGAGCAGGTGATGAGCCTGTATCGCTGCCGTTGGCAGGTGGAGTTGTTATTTAAAGAGTGGAAATCGCACAACCGGCTCAAGGGGTTTGTGACGGGCGAGAAAGCGATTGCCGAGGGGTTGGTGTGGACGAGCCTGCTGTCGCTGGTGATGAAGAGACGGGTCGCGCAGAGTGTGATGAGTGGGGCGCTATCGATGCTGAAAGCGTCGAAGAACAGTGCGACGTGGTGGCTACCGCTATTGGAAGCAGTGGCCCATAGGGCGCTGACAGAAATAAGGGAAAGATTGGAATGGGCTGCCGATTATTTGGCCAAGAACGCCTGCCGAACCAAGCAGAGAAAGTCGATACAGAACAGGACCTTGGAAGGCGTTTTAAATGGACTCGCCGCTTAAGGTCCTGTACATGAACCGGCGATTACGTCTGGCGGCAGAGCCGCAGACTGGAAGACGGGAAGTTTCGGCCCTTACGGATGCCCGGAAAACCTTAGCGTACGATTTTTTCCGAATTCTGCGGGCTCCCCTATTAGCGTAGAGAAAAGTGTTGGACCATTTTGAGTCGTGGTTATGCGTGAAGACTATAGCGTCAGTCCAGTATGATTTCCCAATACCCTGTAGCTATAGTTTCGATAGCTTCGAATCGGCATTGCAGGCGTATCCCCGTCAGCGGATTTCGAGCGGACGCCGTCGCTTGCCAACGTTGGTGTGAGACCGGCGGGCGAGATCGCCCCTGCCAACGCGACCGCTGAGAGGTCGACTCCTCAACCGCTTGGGCGCTTATCGCCTCCATCCGGATGCTCACCCGCCGAACAGCAATAAACCGCTATTTTCGATAAACTTCTGAATCCGGCTCCGAGGTATGGAAACTATGTCGTACCGCTATTGGATATGTTGCGCGCATACCTTCATAGTCTGACACGCGAAATCTTTAAATCCTGAGTATATTTCGGAAGAAATTTCGATCTGATCGATAAGACTTCAGGATACAGCAAGCTGGAGACACCGATGAAAGCCGTTGGTTACAAGGTTCCGGGACCCATCGCCGAGGACGCCTCTCTGGTCGACATTGATCTGCCTCGGCCTGTCGCTGAAGGAGGCGATATCCTGGTTGAGGTGAAGGCTGTCTCGGTCAACCCGGTCGACTACAAAATCCGCAGCAGCACGCCGCCCGCTGATGGCGATTGGAAAGTGCTGGGATGGGATGCGGCCGGGATCGTGCAAGAGGTCGGCCCCGACGTGACGCAGTTCGCGGTAGGCGACGAGGTCTATTATGCCGGATCGCTCATAAGGCCTGGCACCAATGCGGAGTTCCATCTCGTCGACGCCCGGATCGTCGGTCGTAAACCCGCGTCGCTCGACTGGGCGGAAGCGGCGGCGCTGCCACTCACGACGTTGACGGCCTGGGAAGCCATGTTCGATCGCCTGGACGTGACGAAGCCCGTTCCCGGGGCGGCGGCGATCCTCATCATCGGTGGTGCGGGTGGGGTCGGGTCGATCGCCATCCAGATCGCTCGACAGCGCACGGATCTCATCGTCATCTCCACCGCCTCTCGGCCGGAAACCCAGGAGTGGGTTAAAGGGCTTGGGGCTCATCATGTCATCGACCACTCTCGGCCGCTCGCGCCACAGATTGCCGAGCTCAACATCGGCGCTCCCGCTTTCGTGTTCTCGACCACGCATACCGAGCAGCATGCATCCGACATCGCCGAACTGATCGCCCCGCAAGGACGGTTCGGATTCATCGACGATCCCAAGGCGCTCGACGTCATGCTGTTCAAGCGCAAGGCAGTGTCGATCCACCACGAGCTGATGTTCACACGGTCGCTCTACGGCACGCCCGACATGGATGAGCAGGGCAAGATCCTCAATTCGCTGGCGGTGCTGGTGGACGACGGCAAAATTCGCACGACGCTAACCGAAAAATTGTCGCCAATTAATGCCGCCAATCTGAAGACGGTGCACGCACTGATCGAAAGTGGCGCGGCAAGAGGCAAGATTGTCCTCGAAGGCTTCTGATGACTGCCACCGCCGAACGTCTTTTCTAACCTCAAGAACGCCGGACGGATTACGCCACGGCGAAGGAAATTTCATGACGAAATCCATTGCCACCGCCTCGATCAACCGCGAAACCGCCGTCGCCCTCATCGACGCGGCGATCGCCGCGGCACGTACAATCGGCATCCCGGCTGCGGTCGCCGTCGTCGACGCCACCGGTAACCTGCGCGCGTTCGAGCGCACTGATGACGCGCCGTTTCTCACCGTCGATGTTGCCATCGACAAGGCTTGGAGTTCCGCCTCGTTTGGGTACCCCACCCATGTCTGGAACGACTATGTTTCGAACGATCCAAAAGTGGCGCCGCTGGCCTATCGCCCCCGGATGGTCGCTGTCGGCGGAGGCTATCCGATCCTGGAAGACGGGAAGTTGATCGGCGGGATCGGCATCTCCGGAGGCAACTATCAGCAGGATCAGGATGCGTGCGTCGAGGCACTCACGAAAATCGGGTTCGAGCTGCCAGCCTGACGACTTTAAGGCCATCGCCAGCGGCGGTGGCCTGCAGATGCGACCTTATGAAAGACTTTAAGATGGAAGCGTTCGTCGTCTTCACCCGCGAAGAAACCACCGATCCGGAAGAACTCGCAACCTATTCTGCAGGCGTCGGCCCATCGTTCGATGGCCACGACGTAACCTTTCTCGCCGCTTATGGCGCGATGGAGCATTTGGAGGGGCCGCCCGTCGAAGGGGCCGTAATTTTGCGGTTCCCGACGATGCAGGCCGCCCGTGATTGGTATCATAGCCCCGCCTACCAAACCATCGCTGCGCACCGTTTTGCCGGTTCCCGCTATCGCGCCTTTGTCATTGAGGGGCGGCGGTGACACACCGACGGAAGAACGGCGGGGCTGGCCACGAGGTATCGGTCGGCGAACTCGCATCCTACAACCTGTAGGGGATCAAGGCGGTGAGGTTCGCGTGCCATCGCCACACGCGACCACTCATCGGACTTCTGCATCGGAATTGGAGGATCAGATGAGCGTCGACGAACGACAAGCCCCCGAGCTGCGGGTGCAGAGATGGATTGGCGCGGATGGAGAAAGCATCGCGCCGCTCAAGCTGTCGGATCTCGGCACCGGCCCGAAAGTCCTCTTCGCCTTCCAGCACTGGTGCCGTGGCTGCCATTTGCATGGATTTCCGACGCTACAAAGGTTGCATGGTGCATTGAGCGCCAAGGGCGTGGGCTTCGCGGTGATCCAGACCGTCTTCGAAGGAGCGGATGAGAACACCTTCGAGAAGCTGCGCGTGAACCAGCTCAAGTATGCGCTTCCTGTCGCGTTCGGTCAGGACGAGCCACCTGCCGGCGCGACGCTTCCCACCTTCATGGAGGACTACCGCACGCGGGGAACGCCCTGGTTCTCCGTGATGGACGCTGGCGGCCGCATCGTATTCTCGGACTTCCATCTCGACGCCGATCAGCTCGTGAAGGGACTGGAGCTGGTGTAACCGATGCGGCGCTGGGTCATCCTGATTGCCACCCATCTCGCGATGCTCGCCATGGGCTTCGCGGGCGGTGTCTACACGCTGCCGATCCTGACCGCCCCCCAGGCCCCGGACGCGGCGGCCTTGCGGACCATCTCAGCCGAGACGCTCTACGCAGGGCGTCTGGCCCGCGATCTCAAAGGCAGCGACCTGCTTCACTGGGGGGAAGGCGAGATCCGGGTCTCGCGCGACCGTATCGCCCATATCGGGCGCCTCGCCCCTGGTCCCGACTACAAGCTCTACCTCGCACCACGTTTCGTCGACACGAAGGAGGCCTTTCTCCTAATCAAGGACAGATCAGTCCGCGTGGGCGATGTGAAGACGTTCAACGGCTTCATCGTCGAGGTGCCTGCCGGCATCGATGTCCGTGACTACAACACGGTCGTCATCTGGTGCGAAGCATTCGACCAGTTCATCAGTGCGGCAGAGTATCAACCCTCAAGTCAGGCCCGAGAACGAGCCCGGCGATGGATACCATGAGGTCGGCGGGCAAGCGCGGCCTCGTTCTCGCGCCGGTGGCGGCGCTGCTGCTGAGCGTCGCCGCTCTGCTGCTGGGCAATGGCCTGCTGAGCACGCTCCTGATCGTGAGAGCCGGTCATAAGGGGTTCTCGACCGGCGCGATCAGCGCGATGATGTCCTTCTATTTCGCGGGTTTCACGATCGGCGCGCTCGTGTTGCCACCGATCATCGTCTCCGTGGGACATGTCAGAACCTTCGCCGGCTTCGCGGCCATTGCCTCGATGACCGCCCTTCTCCATGTGGCGTTCGTGGAGCCGATCGCCTGGATGCCGCTTCGCCTGATTACCGGCTTCGCCTACGCGGGCATGATCCTCGCAACGGAGAGTTGGCTCAACGCCCACGCATTGCCATCCACACGCGGGCAGCTCCTGTCGATATTCGGAGTTGTCTCTATGGGCTCATGGGCAATCGGGCAGGCGTTACTCAACATCGCACCGCCCGCCGACGTGACATTGTTCCTCATCGTGTCGCTGCTGATATCAGCGGCGGTGGTTCCGATCACCTTGCTGCCCAGTCATCCGCCGGCCCAGGTGGAACAGGAATGGGTCGCGTTCAGGGACCTCGTCCTCGTATCACCTCTCGCTGCGGCTGGCGCTTTCCTGGCCGGCCTGGCTATCGGTGGTTTCTGGGGCATGGGCGCGAACTTCGCCCAGAGCATCGGCCTCGATGTGGGCGGTATCTCCGCCTTCATGGCTGCGGTTCTTGGTGGAACGCTCGCCTTCCATTGGCCACTCGGTTGGCTTTCGGATCGAGTGCCCCGGAATCTTGTCATCGCCGGTGCGGCGCTGGCGTCCGCAGCGTCTGCCATCGGCGTAGCGTTGGCGGTGGAAGCGCCTCTGCCGCTGCTCCTTGCGGCAGGTGCGCTGTTCGGCGGCTTTGGCATCCCGATTTATTCGTTGTGTCTCGCCGTCGCAAACGACGATCTTCCGGCCGGTCGGCTACTCGGCACCGCGCGCGGGCTTCTGTTGCTCAACGGGATCGGGACAGCCGCTGGCCCCCTAATAGGAGCAGCTGCAATGAATATCGTCGGCCCTGGCGGCCTGTTCCTTTATGCGGCGGCGTTGCTCACGCTCCTGGCAGTGCTGGCCATCGCCCGCAGGCAGCCGAGGCGCGCCAACCAGGCCAAGGCGGCCCCCCGTTCTCCGAGCACGCCGATGATAACCGGATCTCTCGATACGATGATATGCATGGAGAAGCGGGCGCAGGGCGTGCGGGATTAGCGCGGCACGGCGCCTGCACGAACCGCGGGGTCAGGCGATGATAGCTGTTACGCGAATTTCGATACGCATGGTTGGAAGCCCCAGCGCTTCGATTCCCAACTGCGTCCAGATTGGAGCGCGGTCGGGCATGTAGTGGCGATACAGCTTGGCCATTGTTTCGTTGATCACGGGAGGGAATCCACCGACGTGATAGGAATTGACGTGGACCACATGCGGCCAGCGTGCTCCGGCGGTCGCGAGCGTCCGTTCCACGTTCTTGAACGCCTGCTCGATCTCTTCCTCAATCGACTCCGGAATGACGAGATCGTCGTTCCATCCGCCCTGTCCGGAGATCTCCACGCGGTCACCAATGCGCATTGCCTGAGAATAATGAAGCGCGTCATGCAGGCGCGTCCCGTATCCGGGGGTGATGAAGAATGAAGGTGTTGTCATGAGTTTGCCTTTGATGAGCCAGGTCAACGCGGCTGCAAGTGACCGTATGCATGCAGAAAGAGATGCAGGGCGTTCGGCACTAGCGCGCCGGCTGCGGTGGAGGGCTTTATTCCACGTCTTCTACGGTGAGGTCCCGGCCGTTGAACTGCACGGTCTCCCCGGCTCGGGCACCCTCGATCGCTTCGAAGATCGGCGCCATCGTGGAAATGCCCATGAGCTCACGCCCCTGACAGGTAAACTTGCTCGTTGACACCGCGATCACAAAGTGGCGGCCGGACAGCTTGACGACAGCGCCTTCGTTGACGGCCAACTTGGGGCCGAAATCGATCGTCCTGAGCTTTTCGAGTTTATTGGCGTAGTCATGGAGCGTGTCATCGAGCGCTTCAGCGAAGTCGCTCGCGACCTCGGCCTGAGCTAGTTCGTCGTTTTCGATCGGTTCGCTCCGATCGAGCCGAGCGGTAGAGACATAGTCCAGGTAGTTTTCGCGAGCGCTGTGCAACGCTGCTGTCTCCAGCAAGAGCATAGTTTCTCGTATGTGGTCCTTGTTCCAGTCCATAATCACCTCCTAATTTTCGATGTTCTTAAAGTTCAGCCTGCAGATGTGTGGGCCAGGAAGGCCAGCCTTTCCGGCTAAGCGACACCGCTATTCGTCGCTGATGACGTCTTCGCCCTGGTATGGAACCCTGATCAGCCGAGGATCTCGAATGATGCTCGTGACGAGCCAGACATATTCCTGCTCGGCGGTATCGAAGCCGAGGATGCTGAAGGATTGGCCGAAAGGGCATGGCGGGAAGTCTGGAAAGCCCTCGCGCAGAACGTAACGCTCGGGATCGCTGTGAAACTCGCTCTTGTAGACTTTCCGTAGTCCGTGCTTGCTCGGCGCGTCCTGGTCACCTGCCGGTGCTGTTTCCCGATGCGCCACAAGGCGCTCGGACAAGTCGCGGGGGCAGATTTCGTGGAACACGTCGAAGGCGTCGATCAACAGGCCTTTATGCTCTGTCGCCGGATCGGTGATCGCGTAGATGTTGGAGGCATCTTCGCCGTCGTCCCCGCTCTCGAGGCGCAACGCCGCATCGACGCGAATGCTGCATGCATCGAGGGTTGACCCTAGTTCGAGATCGACGAGATTGCCGTCCTTGACGCGGTATTCGCGGTCATAGCCTTTGGCGATGAATGACTGGACTGCTTCTAGAACGTCGGTCACCTGGGAGGTCATGGAAGCACCTTCATCTTGAACTGGATTGGACACGCTCGCGCACAAAGCGCGCTGTGACTCGGCGGACGGAGAAGCTCGCGAAGTGCGTTACTCATAGCCACTTGGCCTTCTTGAAGCGCATGAATAGGAGAAGGCAGAACACCGCTATCACTCCGAGCACGACGAAGTAGCCATATGGCGTGTCCAGTTCCGGCATGTGCTTGAAGTTCATGCCATATATTCCGGCGATCGCCGTCGGGACCGCCAAGATCGCCGCCCAGGCCGCGAGCTGGCGAGTGACCACACCGATCCTTTGCGCTTCCAGAAGGCTGCTGGCCTCGAAGACCGTGGACAGGACAAGCAGGAGGCCGTCGACCATGGACTGCACGCGGTGGACATGGTCCGCGACGTCGTGGAAATATGGTGTCATTTCGGCGCTGAGGCAGGGAAAGTGGCCGCGAACGAGCTTTCGCACCAGCTCGGCCATAGCCCCGAGCGTGCGCTTGAACCGCGTGAGTTCGGACCTTAGTTCGAAGATTCGCGCCACCTCTTCTGGCCCGAGGAAATCGTGCAGCGACCGTCGCTCCATCGCCAGGACGTCGTCCTCGATCATTTCGAAGATGGGCAGATACTGGTCGACCACTCGGTGCAAGATCGCGTGCAGCACATAGTCGACACCCTTGCCGAACTGCGTCGGCGATGCCTCGAGTTGCTCCCGAAGTTTGCCCAGCGCTCCGGCATTGCCGTGCCGCACGGTGATAAGGTGATTGTGACCGGTGAAGATCGCCATCTTGCCGTAGCTGATCCGGTCGCCGACCAGCTCGGCGGTCTGGGCGACGACGTACAACTCATCGTTGTAGACCTCGAGCTTGGGCGGGCACAGCGGGTGCATGGCGTTGTCGATCGCCAAAGGATGGAGGTTATACGTCGTCTGGATCGCGCTGAGTTCGTCTGCGGTGGGCTCGCTAAGCGCGATCCAGCAGAAGCCCGAGCGATTCTCGTTTAGTTCGACGTGCTCATCGAGCCTGATTTCACGGACTCGCTTACCTTCGTTGTAATAATATGCGGCGATAATGGTCATGCAGGCCTCGCAGGAATTCGCAGGCCACGCTGTACAGCCGGTCGCGCCAGCCCGCGTTCGAGCCATGCCTGCACGTTCGAATAGCTGCTTAGGCCGAGGATGTCGCCCGCTGCGTAGAATTCGACCAGCGCATTCACCCAGCCAAACGTCGCAATGTCCGCGATCGAGTAATCATCGACAATCCATTCGCGGCCCTCCAGCCGGTGATCCAGGACCCCGAGAAGACGCCTGGATTCATCAACAAAGCGCTGCCGAGGTCGCTTGTCCTCATAGTCCTTGCCGGCAAATCGCAGGAAAAAGCCTAGCTGTCCGAAGGTCGGCCCAACGCCCGACACCTGAAAGAACACCCAGGCCAGAGTCTCGTACCGCTGGGCGGGTGTTGTTGAGATGAGCTGCCCCGTCTTGTCGGCCAGATAGATGAGGATCGCACCGGTTTCCCATATGCCAATGGGCTGGCCGTCAGGGCCAGCCGGATCGATGATCGCGGGTATGCGGCCGTTGGGATTCAACGACACGAACGCTGGATCCTTCGACTCGTTGTTCGAGATGTCGACGAAGTGGGGCTCATACGGCAGGCCAGTCTCCTCCAGCATCATCGAGACCTTGACGCCGTTGGGCGTGGGGGCCGCGTATAGTTGCAAGCGATCCGGATAAGATGCTGGCCAGCGCTGCGTGATGGGAAAGGAGGAGAGGTCTGTCATATCTGGATCCTGGCACTGCGACGGCGGCTGACTGGAACGAGCCGTCACTCTGAAGTAGGGTTCGATGACCGCGTCGCTGAACGACGCGGTCACGAAGATTGCGGACCGGACCGGCGCAGTGGCAACGGCAGTGAAGCCTATTCCGCCGCGGTCCCGGCCGCTGGCTGTACGTCGTCAACCTTTTGGCGCTTCGGAAGCACCCAGCCGGGACGGACGAAGTGGCAGGTGTAGCCGCCCGGGTGCTTCTCCAGATAATCCTGGTGATCGGGCTCGGCCTCCCAGAACTCGCCGACCGGCTGGACCTCGGTCACCACTTTGCCATCCCACAGCCCCGAGGCATCCACATCGGCGATCGTATCCTCGGCGACGCGCTTCTGCTCCTCGTCGACATAATAGATGCCCGACCGGTAGGAGAGCCCACGATCATTGCCCTGGCGGTTCAGCGTCGTCGGATCGTGGATCTGGAAGAAGAATTCCAGGATGTTCCGGTAGCTCGTCACTGTCGGGTCGAAGACAATCTCGATCCCCTCGGCATGCGTGCCGTGATTACGATACGTGGCGTTCGGAATATCGCCGCCCGTGTAACCCACACGGGTCGAGATGATGCCGGGCCGCTTGCGGATCAGATCCTGCATGCCCCAGAAACATCCTCCTGCGAGAACAGCGCGCTGATGCATGTTAAGCCTCCTCTACTTGATCGAGATATTCACCGTATCCCTCGGACTCCATCTCGTCGCGCGGGATGAAGCGAAGGGACGCTGAGTTGATGCAGTACCGCAGACCGCCGCGGTCGGAAGGACCATCGGGGAACACATGGCCGAGATGACTGTCTGCGTGTACTGACCTGACCTCCGTCCGGACCATGCCGTGTGCGCTGTCCCGCACCTCCTTCACGTTTGCCGAAACGATCGGCTTGGTGAAGCTGGGCCAGCCAGTACCCGAATCGAACTTGTCCGTCGAAGCGAACAGTGGCTCTCCCGACACTATGTCGACGTAGATGCCAGGCTCCTTGTTGTCGTTGTACTCGCCCGTGAAGGGCCTTTCGGTCCCCGAATCCTGGGTAATCCGGCGTTGCTCGGGGGTCAGGCGGTCAACTGCTGCCTGTGACTTCTCAAACTTCATGATAGTCTCCAATAATTAATCTAGAGAGCTCGACACACTGTCATTTATCTTCCTGATTACCCATGACCCTCAGCCAGCTTCAAGAGCCGATATGGCATCGGAGGGCTTGCCACGACTGCATGCCCCAATTCAACAAACATACTCTTGAGGTCAAAACGATGATTAAACCGGAAGCAGTATTCAGCAAGATGCCTTGG
>NZ_JALIHH010000104.1:0-32930 GCF_022869435.1 Aeromonas sp. LsrichE-8G | reverse complement strand
CTGATAGAGTACGCGCCAACGGTGCAGCTATCGGTACTGGTGAACTCGTTAAAGGCGGTCACATCAAGGCGACTGCGTAATGAATTTCTGGACTTGAGAGGTGCTTACAGCAAACCCGTACTCTGGTCACGCTCTTACTTTGCGGGTTCTTGCGGCGGAGCACCGTTGGAGGTGATCAAGCAATACATTCAAAACCAGCGGGGCTGACGCCCCGGCGAAATTCCCCTCCCACCTACGTCGGAGGGAGTCCCCTTTCGCATTTAAGATGGCTGCATCTACTGCTATGCCAGACCCAGCCACGCCTACCTTGAGCTCTCCCCCGGGCTGGATTTCGAGAGCAAGCTGTTTGCCAAAATCAATGCTGCCGAGCTGCTGCGACGGGAGTTTGCCAAGCCAGCCTATCAGCCACAAACCATCGTGCTGGGGGCCAATACCGATCCCTATCAACCCATCGAGCACCACTATCGCCTGACTCGCGAACTCCTGACGGTGATGCTGGCTCATCGCCATCCAGTAGGGCTCATCACCAAGAGCGCCATGATCCTGCGCGACCTCGATCTGCTGACCGAGCTGGCCCGGGAAGGGTTATGCCAGGTGATGGTGTCGGTCACCACCCTCAATGAGACGTTGAGGCGACAGCTGGAGCCCAGGGCCAGCACGGGGGTTGGGCGGATCAAGGTGATCGAACGACTGGCCAAGGCCGGTGTGCCGGTCGGCGTGCTCGCCGCCCCCATGATCCCCAGGCTCAACGAGCCGGAACTGGAACAGATCATCAAGGCCGCCGTCGACGCCGGGGCGGGCTGTGCGGATTACATCTTGCTGCGATTGCCCCACGAGCTCACCACCCTCTTTTGCGACTGGCTCGATACGCACTATCCCGGCCAGAAAGAGGCGAGCCTCAACTAGCTGCGGGCAAGCCGGGGTGGCGCACTCAACAGCGCCACCTTTGGTAGCCGCATGCGAGGTGAAGGACAGTTTGCCGACCTGCTCGCCCAGCGCTTTCGCCTGATCAGCAGGCGGCTGCAACTGGGCAAGCGCCATATAGCACTCAATACGGCCGCCTTCATCCGCCCGGGCGAGCAGTTGCGTCTGTTCTGAGCGCCGTCAGCTCCGTGGTCTCGGCGGGCAGCTCCCCGCTGGGTGGCGCCGTGCAATCAGCTCCGCAGGCAGGCGGGATGGCTCGTGCGCCACCTCCTCCTCATCCACCCTAAGGCGCACCTTCTCCTGCCCTCCCCACATCCGGCTCCACCAGATCTCCCACATTACCCAGCTCGTCATAACAGTGCTCCTGGCAAGCGATGCCTGCCTCTGTGGTGGCCTCATTCAACGCAGGCAGCATGGCTGGCCGTCATGACAGGGCCATGACAGTCGAGTGAAGGAATCGTGTTGATGCGATGGGACCAACCCTGCATATCAGGAAGATGACGCCGTGGCAGGCAGGGCTGCATGCACGGCAGACGGAGCCGGGCAGCAGAGAAGAGAGCTGCTGGGCAAGCACAAGGACGGGGAGAGCCTGCGGTGAGGCGGACAAAAAAAGAGCGACCATCAAGGTCGCTCTTTTGCACCGGACAAAGGGGGACGATTACTCGTCGCCCGCCTCCCCGGTATCGACGGCGCCAGCGTCCGCTGCGGTGTCGGTGCCTTCAGACACCTCCCCTTCAACAGCCAGGGCCTCGGTTTCCTCTTCGTCGCTCTCGGCAACGCGCTGCAGGCCGACTACGGTCTCGTCTTCACCGGTACGGATCAGACGCACACCGCCGGTGTTGCGGCCGATGACGCTCACCTCGGACACCCGGGTACGAACCAGGGTACCGCCGTTGGTGATCAGCATGATCTGGTCGGTATCTTCGACCTGGATCGCATCGATCACCTTGCCGTTGCGCTCATCCACCTTGATGGAGATGACGCCCTGGGTACCACGGCTCTTGGTCGGGTACTCGTCCAGCGCGGTACGCTTGCCGTAACCGTTCTCGGTGGCGGTGAGGATGGCACCATCACCACGGGGCACGATGAGGGAGACCACCTTGTCACCGGCGCCCAGCTTGATGCCGCGCACACCGGCAGCGGTACGACCCATGGGACGTACGCCCTTGAAGGTGCCTTTGCTTTCGGTGCCTTCGCCGTTGTCGCTGCCGTCATCGTCGTTGCCGGCGTCGTCGTCGGTGTCGACTTCGTCAGTGGCATCGGCATCGGCACGACCACTGCCTTCCGCAAAGCGAACCACCTTGCCCGCATCGGAGAAGAGCATGATCTCGTTGCTGCCATCGGTGATGTCCACCCCGATCAGCTCATCACCCTCTTTGAGGTTGATGGCACGGATACCGGAGGAGAGCGGACGGCTGAAGTCAGACAGGCTGGTCTTCTTCACGGTGCCGTTGGCGGTGGCGAAGAAGACATACTTGTCGGCGTCATATTCTTTCACCGGCAGGATGGCGGTGATGCGCTCACCCTCATCCAGCGGCAGCAGGTTGATGATCGGACGACCGCGGGCGCCACGGGACGCTTCCGGTAGCTGATACACCTTGAGCCAGTAGACCTTGCCACGGGTGGAGAAGCACAGAATGGTGTCGTGGGTGTTGGCCACCAGCAGACGCTCCACAAAGTCCTCTTCCTTGATCCGGGTGGCCGACTTGCCACGACCACCGCGGCGCTGGGCCTCGTAATCGGAGAGCGGCTGATACTTCACATAGCCCTGGTGAGACAAGGTAACGACCACGTCTTCCGGGGTGATCAGATCTTCGATGTTGATCTCGGCACTGGACATGCTGATCTCGGTGCGACGCTCGTCGCCGTACTGCTCGCGCACGGCCAGCAGCTCGTCACGGATCACTTCCATCAGGCGTTCCGGGCTTGCCAGGATGTGCAGCAGCTCGGCGATGAGATCCAGCAGAGATTGGTACTCTTCCAGGATCTTCTCGTGCTCGAGGCCGGTCAGCTTGTGCAGACGCAGGTCAAGGATGGCCTGGGCCTGGATCTCGGTCAGGAAGTACTGCCCTTCACGGATGCCGAACTCCGGCTCCAGCCACTCGGGGCGAGCCGCGTCGTCGCCCGCTTTTTCCAGCATGGCGGCCACGTTGCCGAGCTCCCAGCCCTTGGCTACCAGGGCGGCTTTCGCATCCGCCGGGGTCGCACTGTGGCGAATGAGCTCGATGATGGGGTCGATGTTGGCCAATGCCACCGCCAACCCTTCCAGGATGTGCGCCCGATCCCGCGCCTTGCGCAGCTCGAACACGGTCCGGCGGGTCACCACTTCACGGCGGTGCAGCAGGAACGCATCCAGGATCTCTTTGAGGTTCATAACCTTGGGCTGGTTGTTGTCCAGCGCCACCATGTTGATGCCGAACGTGGTCTGCATCTGGGTGTGCTTGTAGAGATTGTTCAGCACAATCTCGCCGGACTCGCCGCGCTTGATCTCGATGACGATGCGCATGCCGTCTTTGTCGGACTCATCGCGCAGGGCGCTGATGCCCTCGATTTTCTTCTCTTTGACCAGCTCGGCGATCTTCTCGATCAGGCGAGCCTTGTTCACCTGATAGGGGATCTCGTGAACGATGATGGTCTCGCGACTGGTCTTCTCGTCCACCTCCACTTCAGCCTTGGCCCGCACATAGACGGAGCCGCGACCGGTACGGTACGCCTGCACGATGCCGGAACGACCGTTGATGATGCCGCCGGTGGGGAAATCCGGGCCGGTGACATGGGTCATCAGCTCGTCAATGGTGAGGTCGCCGTTTTCGATCAGCGCCAGGCAACCGTTGACAATCTCGGTGAGGTTGTGAGGCGGGATGTTGGTCGCCATGCCCACCGCGATACCGGAGGAGCCGTTGACCAGCAAGGTGGGGACCTTGGTGGGCATGACAGCCGGGATCATCTCGGTACCGTCGTAGTTCGGCACCCAGTCCACGGTCTCTTTGTCCAGATCGGCCAGCAGCTCGTGGGAGATGCGCGCCATCCGCACTTCGGTGTAACGCATGGCCGCGGCGTTGTCGCCGTCCACCGAACCGAAGTTGCCCTGACCGTCGACCAGCATGTAGCGCATGGAGAAATCCTGCGCCATCCGGACGATGGTGTCATACACGGCGATGTCGCCATGCGGGTGATATTTACCGATTACGTCACCGACCACACGGGCCGATTTTTTATAGGGCTTGTTCCAGTCGTTCCCCAGCTCGTTCATTGCATACAGAACGCGGCGGTGAACCGGTTTCAAGCCATCACGCACATCCGGCAGAGCTCGTCCTACGATCACGCTCATGGCGTAATCCAGATAGGAACTCTTGAGCTCTTCTTCGATGTTGACCGGCGTGATCTCTCTGGCCAGATCGCTCATAGAAAGCCTTAATCCCTAATTAGTTGTTCTTTGGCTTAAACAGCGCGACATGGTAACACACTGAGCCAAATACATTAAGCCACAAATCCGATGAGCACATCGGGCTGGTGCGACGAGGTCGGTCCGTTATAATGCGCGCCAGGACAATAGATTGCGCGCGCCCAGCCCGCTGCGCGCCTTGCCACAGGATCATCAAAACATGAATAGTGATGCCAATGTCGATCTGACAGAAATCGCCAAATTTGAAGCCATCGCCTCCCGCTGGTGGGACATGGAGGGCGAATTCAAGCCGCTGCATCAAATCAACCCGGTGCGCCTTGACTGGATCACCGACAAGAGCGGCGGCCTGTTTGGCAAGCGCGTGCTCGACATCGGCTGCGGTGGCGGCATCCTCTCCGAGAGCATGGCCCGCCGGGGGGCCCGGGTCACCGGCATCGACATGGGCAAGGAACCCCTCGGCGTCGCCCGCCTGCACGCGCTGGAACAAGGTGTGGAGCTCGAGTACCGCCAGAGCACCGCCGAAGCCCACGCCGATGAAGCGCCTGGCCAGTATGACGTGGTTACCTGCATGGAGATGCTGGAGCACGTGCCGGACCCGGCCTCGGTGCTGCGCGCCATCGCCACCCTGGTACGGCCGGGGGGCAAGGTGTTCGTCTCCACCATCAACCGCAACCCCAAAGCCTATCTGATGATGATCCTCGGGGCCGAGTACCTGTTGAAGATGGTCCCCAAGGGCACTCACGATCACAAGAAGTTCATCACCCCCGCCGAACTGTGTCGCATGGGGGAAGCGGCGGGCCTGCTGGTGCGGGACATGAGTGGCGTTCACTACGCCCCGCTCTCCAACAGCTTCAAGCTCGGCAAGAATGTCGACGTCAACTACATGGTGGCGTTCGAGCGCCCGGAGCAAGGCTGATGAGCACACCTCACCCGATGCCCCTTGGCTGCGTGCTGTTTGATCTGGACGGCACCCTGCTCGACACCGCCCCAGACCTTGGCGCCGCCGTCAATCACGTGCTGATAAGCGAAGGCTTTGCCCCTCTCTCTGACGACATCATCCGTCAGACCACCTCCCACGGGGCCCTCGGGCTGCTCAGGGCCGGTCTTGGGGACGAGCTGCTCGAGGAGCTGGGGGCCACCCGCCTTCGCACCACCCTGCTCGACTACTACGCCGCCAACCTCTGCGTCGGCACCCGCCCCTATGAAGGCATGGTGGATCTCATCGAGTGGCTCGACGATAAAAAGCTGCCCTGGGGCATTGTCACCAACAAGCCGGGCTTTCTCAGCGAACCGCTCCTGGCAGCCCTGCCCGAACTCGCCAGTTGCGGCGTGACGGTGAGCGCCGACACCTTGCCGGTGCGCAAGCCCGACCCCGCCCCCATGTTCTTTGCCTGCGAGCGCCTCGGCATCGCGGCGAGCCAGTGTCTCTATGTGGGGGATCACGTGCGCGACATCGAGGCCGGCCGCAATGCCGGCATGCGTACCGCAGTGGCTGGCTGGGGTTATCTCAATGATGACGAGGATCCCGCCCTCTGGGGCGCCGATCTTCACTTTGATACCGTGCAGGCCCTGCACCACTGGCTTCGCTACGAGCTGAGCTGACGTCCATGCCCATGACCGACAAGGCATCCGGATAGAGGTGGATCTGCGGGGCAACTTTGATGATGTTCCGATGGCAGTGCGGACATCTGCCCCGACGCGCAGATCCCCCCGCAGCGCACCAGAGGGATCCCGGACGATCCTTCTTTTTACGGGCTTGGCAACCCCCCGAACGGCGTAACAGGACACCTTTTGACCCTGACTGCACAAGGGATGAGCAGGCCGGATTTGCTAGTAAAAACACCCTGCTTTCGCAAGCAAAAAAAGTTATTTTAATTTTCCATCTTCGATCGCCGGACTTGCATTTGACGGATCGGACGGATGAAAACCCGTTCGCTGTGAGCGTCCACTAACTCCCGTCCCGACACCCACAATTTATCCACAGCTAATGCGTTATCCACAGATTGCATTACCGCATCGACCTCACTATCTTGTAGTTCGCATTAAAAATAACACTACATCTTGTGATTCATCGCACAATCCCTGCCCAGTTTCCCTCGACAGACGGAGCCGGGTTGCGCCATTGTGCGATGGCTTTTCGGGAATCAACCGATACCGGCAGGTATCAATGAAAGGGGTCATCAGCCAATGAACTTGTTTGTGACGAAGCGTAACGGACACAAAGAACCCATCGATCTGGATAAAATTCACCGTGTGCTCGACTGGGCTGCCGAGAAGCTCGACAACGTGTCGGTCTCCCAGGTGGAGCTCAAGTCCCACATCCAGTTCTATGACGGTATCCGTACCGCCGACATCCACGAGACCATCATCAAGGCTGCTGCTGACCTCATCTCCGAGCAAAGCCCGGACTACCAGTACATGGCTGCCCGTCTGGCCATCTTCCACCTGCGCAAGAAGGCCTACGGCCAGTTCGAGCCGCCCCACCTGTATCAGCACGTCGCCAGACTGGTGGACATGGGCAAGTACGACAAGCACCTGCTGGAAGACTACACCCAGGCGGAATTTGAGGAACTGAACGGCTACCTCGATCACTGGCGCGACATGGACTTCTCCTACGCGGCGGTCAAGCAGCTCGAAGGCAAGTACCTGGTACAGAACCGCGTCACCGGCGAGATCTACGAGAGCCCGCAGTTCCTCTACATCCTGGTAGCGGCCTGCCTCTTCTCCAAGTATCCGAAAGATACCCGTCTGGACTACATCAAGCGCTTCTATGATGCGGTCTCGACCTTCAAGATCTCCCTGCCGACCCCGATCATGAGCGGCGTGCGCACCCCGACCCGCCAGTTCAGTTCCTGCGTGCTGATCGAGTGTGACGACAGCCTGGATTCCATCAATGCCACCGCCAGCGCCATCGTGCGCTATGTTTCCCAGCGCGCCGGCATCGGCATCAACGCTGGTCGCATCCGTGGTCTGGGCAGCCCCATCCGTGGCGGCGAAGCCTTCCACACCGGCTGCATCCCCTTCTACAAATACTTCCAGACGGCGGTGAAGTGCTGCTCCCAGGGCGGCGTGCGCGGCGGTGCTGCCACCCTGTTCTACCCGCTGTGGCACACCGAGGTGGAGAGCCTGCTGGTACTGAAGAACAACCGCGGCGTGGAAGAAAACCGGGTCCGTCACATGGACTACGGCGTGCAGATCAACAAGCTGATGTACCAGCGCCTCATCAAGGGCGGCGACATCACTCTGTTCTCCCCGTCCGATGCACCCGGCCTCTATGACGCCTTCTTCGCGGACCAGGACAAGTTTGAAGAGCTCTACGTCAAGTACGAGCAGGATCCGGCCATTCGCAAGAAGACCCTGAAGGCGGTGGATCTCTTCTCCCTGATGATGCAGGAGCGCGCCGGTACCGGTCGCATCTACATCCAGAACGTGGATCACTGCAACACCCACAGCCCGTTCGACCCCTCCGTGGCACCGGTGCGCCAGTCCAACCTCTGCCTCGAGATTGCGCTGCCCACCAAGCCGCTCAACAACGTGGATGACGAGGACGGCGAGATTGCCCTGTGCACTCTCTCCGCCTTCAACCTGGGCGCCATCGAGAAGCTGGAAGATCTGGAAGAGATGGCGGATCTCGCCGTGCGCGCTCTGGACGCCCTGCTCGACTATCAGGACTACCCGCTCAAGGCCGCCAAGAAGGGCAGCATGAACCGCCGCACCCTGGGGATCGGCGTCATCAACTACGCCTACTACCTGGCGAAAAACGGTGCCCGCTACTCCGATGGTTCCGGTCTGGCCCTGACCCACCGCACCTTCGAGGCGATCCAGTACTACCTGCTGAAGGCCTCCGTGCAACTGGCCCGCGAGTTCGGCCCCTGCCCGGCCTTCAACGAGACCACCTATGCCCAGGGTATCCTGCCCATCGATACCTATAAAAAGGATCTGGACACCCTGTGCAATGAGCCCCTGCACCTGGACTGGGAAACCTTGCGCGAAGAGATCAAGACCGTGGGTCTGCGCAACTCCACCCTGACCGCCCTGATGCCGAGCGAGACCTCCAGCCAGATCTCCAACGCCACCAACGGCATCGAGCCGCCCCGCGGCCTGGTGTCGGTGAAAGCCTCCAAGGACGGCATCCTCAAGCAGGTGGTGCCGGAGTACCACCGCCTGAAGGATCAGTACGAACTGCTGTGGAAACAGCCGAGCGTCGACGGTTACCTGCAGCTGGTCGGCATCATGCAGAAGTTCGTGGATCAGGCGATCTCCGCCAACACCAACTACGACCCGGCCCGCTTCGAAGGCAACAAGGTGCCGATGAAGCAGTTGCTCAAAGACTTGCTGACCGCCTACAAATACGGTCTCAAGACCCTCTACTATCACAACACCCGTGATGGTGCCGACGACACCCAGACCGATCTGCAAGATGACGGCTGCGCTGGCGGGGCTTGCAAGATCTAACCGCGAAACGCACTGATAAACCGGGCGGGAGCATCAAGCTCCCGCCCTCCTGTTTTCCCTATTTCACGGCATTCGAACCATGGCTTACTCTACTTTTTGCCAGACCCAAAACGATCAGCTCAAGGAGCCGATGTTCTTCGGCCAGTCGGTCAACGTGGCCCGTTATGATCAGCAAAAGCACGACATCTTCGAGCGGCTTATCGAGAAACAGCTCTCCTTCTTCTGGCGCCCGGAAGAGGTGGACGTCTCCCACGACCGCATCGACTTCCAGGCTCTGCCGCCCCACGAGCAGCACATCTTCATCTCCAACCTGAAGTACCAGACCCTGCTGGATTCCATTCAGGGCCGCAGCCCCAACGTGGCCCTGCTGCCCCTGGTCTCCATCCCGGAGCTGGAGACCTGGATCGAGACCTGGGCCTTCTCCGAGACCATCCACTCTCGCTCCTACACCCACATCATCCGCAACATCGTCAACAACCCGGGCCAGGTGTTCGACGACATCGTGACCAACGAGCAGATCTTGAAGCGCGCCGGCTCCATCAGCCACTTCTATGACGATCTCATCGAGGCCACCTCCGTCTATCACCTGCACGGTGAGGGAACCCACCGGATCGGGGATCGCGAAGTCACCATCAGCCTTCGGGAGCTCAAGAAGAAGCTCTACCTGTGCCTGATGAGCGTCAACGCCCTCGAAGCAATCCGCTTCTACGTGAGCTTCGCCTGCTCCTTCGCCTTCGCCGAGCGTGAGCTGATGGAGGGCAATGCCAAGATCATCAAGATGATCGCCCGTGACGAGGCCCTGCACCTGACCGGCACCCAGCACATGCTGAACCTGATGCGCAGCGGCAACGACGACCCCGAGATGGCGGAGATCGCCGTCGAGTGCGAGCAGGCCTGCTTCGAGCTGTTCAAGGAAGCGGCCCTGCAGGAGAAGGAGTGGGCCGAGTACCTGTTTCAGGACGGCTCCATGATCGGCCTGAACAAGGACATCCTCTGCCAGTACGTGGAATACATCACCAACCTGCGCATGGCGGCCGTCGGCCTGCAACCGGCCTTTGCCGGCACCAAGCAGAACCCCATCCCCTGGATCAACACCTGGCTCTCCTCCGACAACGTGCAGGTGGCGCCCCAGGAAGTGGAAGTAAGCTCCTATCTGGTGGGTCAGATCGACAGTGAAGTGCACGCCGACGATCTGGGTGACTTCGAGCTGTGATGCAAGGCGACCTCTGCTGGCAGCCCATGATGCGGGAGAGCGACGTCTGTGAGTGACGCCACCGCCACCCTGAACGCGCCCCTGCATACCGCCACCACGGCGCCGGAAGGGCAAGCCCCCCAGGTACAGACCCTGGAAGGTGTGCTGCACCCCCATCCCGGCGAAAGCGTGCTGGAGACCCTGGAGCGCCACGGCCATCACGTGGAGTTCCAGTGCCGCAGCGGCTATTGCGGCGCCTGCCGCACCCCGCTGCTGGCGGGCAAGGTGCACTACGCCGCCGTCCCGCTCGCCTTTGTCTCCCAGGGGGAGTGCCTCCCCTGCTGCTGTCAGCCGGTGGGCGCCATCAAGCTCGATATCCGAAAGGGCTGACGGCCCTTATCGCCAGATCTGCCCCGCAAACAAAAAGCCGCCGGATTGCTCCGGCGGCTTTTTTCATGGGAATCTCCCGTCTCTTGAGAGAAATGAGGGGCCATGGCCCCTCTTACATTACAACCCGGGGGCGTTACAACCAGGGGGCGGCGGTCGGCCCGTGGTGCAGACCCAGCTTCCAGACCCGGCCAAAATGCTTGTAGTGACCGGCCGCGACACCGGCTTTCTCCCCCATGCCGTGGTAGAGATCGAGGTGGCCCTTCTTCACCGCGCCTCCCACATCCAGCGCAATCAGCAGCCGCAGCTGGTGCTTGCCGGTCCAGTTGCCCTCTTTGTCCAGCAGCGGCACTTCCGCGAGGATGGGGGTACCCATGGGCAGCAGGGTCTTGTCGGCAGCCACCGCCGCCATCGGCAAGAGCGGAATGCCGGCAGCCCCCACCACGTCATTGGTGGGACGGCGCTCGAAGAAGACATAGGAGGGGTTCTGCTCCACCAGCTCCTTCACGCTCTCTTCCGGCTGACGATTGGCCCACTCCTTGATGGCCTTCATGGACATCTGCTCCTTGGGCACTTCGCCACGGTCGATGAGCACCCGGCCAATGCTGACATAGCCGTGGCCGTTCTTGCCGCTGTAACCAAGGTACTGCAACCGGTCGTCATCGCCGTAGTGAACGAAGCCGGAACCCTGCACGTCCATCAGGAAGTTGTCGATGAGGGATTTGCTGTAGCCCAGCTCCAGCCCCCGGTTGGCCAGCGCCCCCCGGTGGATCTCGGCCCGGCTCGGGCAGCGACCGCCGCAGTTGGGCATGGCATAGATGGGATACTTGTACTGGGCGTCCGGGCGATGGCGCACCTCCAGCACCGGCGAGTAGTAACCGGTGAAGAGCACGTTGCCCATGCGGTCTGCACCGCCAAGCTGCGCCAGGCTGATGCCGTACTGGGTGATATGGGCGGGATTGCCCCCATTGGCGACCCAGCGTGAGAGCTGACGATAGAGCTCCCCATAGCGGCTCGCCATGCGGCCGGAGCGTTCCATCACCAGCCGGCTCTGGGGACCGAACTTGCTGTAATCGGCGCGGGCGCGGCTGTTGACCCGCTCTACCCGCACCAGATCCCCCGGCAGGGCGCCATCCAGATACTGCTTGCCCAGATTCTCAGGGATCTCGCAGTTCAGAAAACATCCGGATTCCACCTTCTTCTGGGGCACCTTGACCGGTTCAGGGTTGCCCGCACAACCGGCCAGCCCCACCACGGCGACGGCCAACCAGTACGCATGTCTATTCATATGTCCTCATATAACACCGAGTGTCTTGCACGGCGGGGAAGATGCCAAAATTGCCCGGGGAAAGCAAACGCCTTCACGCCCCTGACGACGGATTTCTCCTGCCGTGATCTTCTGGGTTATAACAAGGTGACAAGGTGTGAGAGGTCATGGATGGAACAGCTCGAAATCTTCCCGCTCCAGAGCCCCTGTGTCGGGGTCTGCGAACTGAACAACAAGGGGTATTGCAAGGGATGCCTGCGAAGTCGCGAGGAGCGTTTCAACTGGCTTGCCATGACCCCTGCCCAGCAGCAGGAGGTGATGCGCCTGTGCCGCAGCCGCAAGGCCAGGGTCGAGGCCGCTCGCCGCAAGGCGCAGGCCGCAGAGGCGGCCGATCCGCCGCCCCCGCCGGGCTGGGATTTTTAAATCCCACGTTGCCCCTCCCCTCAACAAGAAAGGCGGCCCCAGGGCCGCCTTGTCATGAAGGGTGTGTCACGCCGTGACGTCCTCAGGCGGTCGCCAGCTTGGCCTGCTCCTCGCCACGCTTGAGCATGGCGTAGGCCACCCCGGTCACCAGAGAACCGGCGGCGATCGCCAGGATGTACATCATCACATGGCTGATGGCGTTCGGGATGAAGAGCACGAACAGACCACCGTGGGGTGCCACCAGCTCGCAGCCGAACAGCATGGAGAGCGCACCGGTCAGGGCGCCGCCCGCCATGCAGGCCGGGATGACGCGCATGGGATCCTTGGCGGCAAACGGGATAGCCCCCTCGGAGATGAAGCACAGACCCAGCACGAAGGAGGCCTTGCCCGCTTCCTGCTCCGCCTTGATGAACTTTCTGCTGGCCAGGAAGGTCGCGATCCCCATCCCCAGTGCAGGCACCATGCCGGCGGCCATGACCGCTGCCATGGGGGCATAGGTCTTGGAGGCGAGCAGGCCGACACCGAAAGCATAAGCCGCCTTGTTGACCGGGCCCCCCATGTCGAAGCACATCATGGCGCCGATGATGACACCCAGCAGCACCGCGTTGGCAGAGCCCATGTTGTTGAGGAACTCGGTCATGGCATTCATGATGCCCGCCACCGGGCCACCCACCACGTAGATCATCACCAGACCGGTGAACAGGCTGGCAAAGAGCGGAATGATGAGGATGGGCTTGAGGGCTTCCAGGGTGACCGGCAGGCGCACCTTGTCACTCAGGAACTTGGCGCTGTAACCGGCGAGGAAGCCGCCGACGATGCCGCCAAGGAAACCGGCGCCGAGCGAGCTTGCCAGCATACCGGCGATCATGCCGGGCGCCAGACCCGGACGGTCGGCGATGGAGTAGGCGATGTAGCCTGCCAGCACCGGGATCATCAGGGCGAAGGCGGAGCCGCCACCGATCTTCATCAGGGCCGCGGCCAGCGTCCCCTCTTCCTTGAACGCTTCAATGCCGAAGATGAAGGAGAGCGCGATGATAAGGCCCCCCGCTACCACCATGGGCAGCATGAAGGAGACACCGGTCAGCAGGTGCTTGTAGGGGCCCGCCTTTTCCTCTTTCTTGACCGCAGCCGCGCCGCTGTGGCGATAGACCTTCGCCTCGGTCCAGGCCTTGTCGAGCTCGGCCCGGGTTTTCTTGAGCGCCGCCCCCGTGCTGGTGCGATAGACCGGCTTGCCATCAAAGCGCGCCATGTCCACCTCAATGTCAGTGGCGAGGAACACCAGATCGGCGGCGGCAATCTCGTCCGCCGTCAAGGCATTCTGGGCACCGACCGAGCCCTGGGTTTCGACGCGGATCTGGTGACCCAGCTGCTTGGCCATGGTCTCCAGGGCCTCGGCCGACATGAAGGTGTGGGCCACCCCGGTCGGACAGGCCGTCACCGCCACGATGCGCTTGGCACCGCTGGTCGGTTTGGCAACGGCAGGTGCCGCCTCATGGCGATAGACGCTGGCACCGCTTCGCGCGGCTTCCAGCAGGGCAGCGGGATCCTGGAGCGCCAGATCCATGTCGCCCCGATAGAGCGACTTGCCGTCATAGGCGGCCAGATCCACCGGTGCGCTGGCAACGACCAGCACCAGGTCGGCGGCGGCAATCTGCTCTTTCGAGGGAACCTGACGGGGCTGCACGCTGGACTCGACGTCGAGGGTAAGCTCCCAGCCAGCCAGTTTGGCCTGCTGTTCTATCCGTTTTGCAGCCAGAAAGCTGGTGGCAATGCCCGCCGGGCAAGCCGTAACCAGAATTGCTTTCATTGGGCATCTCCTGAGTTAGCCATCAAATGGGGTTGGGGTTGAGTCGGTGCCAGATCATCCAGACGCTGTACGCGCACCTGCTCGAGTAACGGTTTGAGCACATTGATATCGTTGAAGCCGACCGCGACCTGGCTCACCGCCAGTGCCGAGACGGCGGTGGCCAGACGCAGGGTCTGCTCCGGCGTCCAGTCCAGGCTCATGCCATGGACCAGGCCCGCCACCAGGGAGTCGCCGGCACCCACGGTGCTGACCACCTCCATGCGCGGCGGAATCGCCTGCCAGGTGGCATCCGGTGCAAACCAGATGAGGCCGTCGGCACCATTGGAGATCACCACGTTGGGGATCCCGCTTGCCTGCAGCGCGCGGGCGCACTCGGCCTGCTCGCTCAGGGTCTTCACGGGACGACCGGCCCACTGGCTCAGCTCTTCCAGGTTGGGTTTGACCAGGGTCGGCGCCGCCTTGATCCCTTCGCTCAACGCCGCGCCGCTGCAATCGAAGATCACCTGCTTGCCCTTGGCCTTGAGCAGGCGGATCAGATGGCCACAGTAATCGGGGGACACCCCTTTGGGCAGGCTGCCCGCCAGCACGAACCAGTCGGTGTGGGGAGCCAGTCGCTCCAGCGCCGCTTCCAGGGCGCTGACATCGCCTTCCTGCACGGCGAGTCCCGGCAGATTGAGATCGGTCACCCGGCCGGATTGTTCGGAGATCTTGACGTTGATCCGGGTGTCGCCCGCCACGCGCACGAAGTGATCGGCAAGGGCACGTTCCTCGAACAGGGAGACGAAGCTCTGCTGGTTGCCCTCACCGAGCCAGCCGGTCAGGCCTACGTCACGGCCGAGATCTTTCAAGACCATGGCGACGTTGATCCCCTTGCCCGCGGCGCGCAAGTTGGCCTCGCTCACCAGATTGACCTCGCCAGGGTGCATGGCCTCCAGACGGGTGGTGAGATCGAGCGCGGGATTGAGGGTGATGGTGACGATGTCCATCAGTGCGCCCCCTCACCCAAGCCGGCGGCAATGGCTTCGCCAATGCCCTTGAGGGCTGCTTCGGCATCCGCTCCTTCGGCGCGAAACGCCAGACGATGACCGCACTTGACCCCAAGCCCGATCACCTTCATCAGGCTCTTGGCAGAGACGGCTTCACCGCTGCCATCGAGGTTGGCGACGCGGATGTCGGATTCATACTCCTTGGCCACCTTGACCAGCATGGCGCCCGGACGGGCGTGCAGACCGTGGGGGTTGATGATGGTGAAGGTCTCGGACAGCCCGCTCGCCGGACCCGCCTGCAACATGGCAAGACCGTCGCTGCCAGAAAGGGTGGCCAGCTGGCCGGCTGCGGCCAGCTTGGCCAGATTCTCGAGTTGCGGCAAATGGCCGCTATCTGCGGCACACAGCAGCAGC
Source organism: Aeromonas sp. LsrichE-8G (assembly GCF_022869435.1). Classification (NCBI taxonomy): domain Bacteria; kingdom Pseudomonadati; phylum Pseudomonadota; class Gammaproteobacteria; order Aeromonadales; family Aeromonadaceae; genus Aeromonas; species Aeromonas sp. LsrichE-8G. The sequence continues at coordinate 17,669 of NZ_JALIHH010000104.1, read as the reverse complement.
AGGGCGCTGACCGGCAATTCACCGACGTTCAGCGGGGTGCTCGGGGTGGCCAGCACCCAACCGGTCTGGGCCGCTTGCGCACGGGCCAGCCAGATGCCCTCCCCCAGGTGAACAGGCTGGCTGGCCAGGAGGGCGCTCACCATGGCGGCGTCTCCCCAGCCTGCGGATTTGGCGCGGGCCGCAGCCCCCAGCAGCAACTGCTCCTGGTCGTCGGCCGGGAAGTCCGCCAGGGTCAGGTATTGCACCTCTTTGGCGGCAGTCGCGCCAGTCAGGATATTGATGATGGTCTCTTCGTCGGTCGCCCCCTTGAGCTGGGCTGCGGCCTGCTCGTCACCCAGCACGTGGGTGAGCTGGCGCAAAATGCCCAGATGCTCGTCGGACTTGGCGGCGATGCCGATGGCGACGTAGGCAATCTGCCCCTCGTCCCACTCGATGCCGTGGGGGAACTGGGCTACCATGACGCCGGTGCTCTTCACCAGATGACGGGTGTCCGTGGTGCCGTGGGGAATGGCAATACCGCTGCCAAGATAGGTGGCGTGCTGCGCTTCCCGCGCCAGCATGCCGTCCACGTAACCTGCTTCAACCAGACCGGCGTCGGTCAGTTTGCTTGCCAGCAGTGCGATGGCGTCCGCCTTGGTCGTCACCGATTGTCCCAGCAGGATTTGCTGTCGCGCCAACTTCAACATAGAGATTCTCCATCAGGTCCGGCTTCGCCTCGCGGCGTACCGGCTCAACTCAACTCGATTTTCGGGTAACTTGCCTGCTGACAATAGACGGTGATCTCTCGCTTTGGTGAGCCGGAACCCATTTCCAAGTGCAGATAATCATCCGTTACTGACAAGCTGAATCGTTTCATTTACACTCAGACTGAATCGTTTCAGCGCATTGTTCAAGATCCCGCAGAAAGTACGTTTCAATGATATGATCCCGCGCACACTTTTCGGCGCCCCAACCAGGAACCGGCGCGGGCCTTGCAACTCAAACAGAGCCAACATGATGAAACTGGATGAAATCGCCGCGCTGGCCGGTGTCTCTCGCACCACCGCCAGCTATGTGATCAATGGCAAGGCCGATCAATACCGCATCAGCCAGGCAACCCGCGACAAGGTGATGGCCGTGGTCCATGCCCACAACTATCAGCCGGACAGCCGCGCCGCTTCCCTGCGCGGCGGCCAGACCCGCACCCTCGGCTTCATCCTGCCCGACCTCGAAAACGCCAGTTACGCCAAGCTCGCCAAGCGCCTGGAGCAAGGGGCCCGCACCCAGGGATATCAGTTGCTCATCGTCTGCTCGGAGGACGATCCGGACACCGAAAAGGAGCTGGCCCGGATGCTGGTGAGCCGCCATGTGGACGCGCTCCTGGTGGCAAGCTGCCTCCCCCCGGCGGATCCCTTCTACCTGGAGCAGCAGTCCAGGGGCGTGCAGATCCTCGCCATCGACCGTGCCATGACCACCGAGCACTTCGTCACCGTGGCGAGTGAAAACCAGAAGGCGAGCCTGGACCTCACCACCTCCCTGCTCACCCCGGCCATCGGTCATATCGCCTTGATCACTGCACTGCCGGAACTGACGATCAGTCAGGAGCGAAAAGCGGGCTTCGAACAGGCCATTGCCAGTCACAGTGCGACCCGCCACCTGTGTGAAGGGGCCCACTTCTCGCGCACCGAAGGGTATCGCCTGATCAAGACGCTCCATCAGCAGCTCGGGCAACTGCCCGAGGCGCTGATCACCACCTCCTACATCCTGATGGAGGGGGTGCTCGACTACCTGCTGGAGCAGGAGGCTGACATGAGCCAGCTCGCCATGGCTACCTTCGGGGATGACCGCCTGCTCGATTTCCTCCCCTTTGGCATCAACTCCCTGCCCCAGCAGCACGACGCCCTGGCAAGCCAGGCCCTGACGCTGGCCCTCAAGGCGGTCAATGGCGACTACCAGAGCGGCCTGCACTATGTGAGCCGTACCCTCAAACGCCGCCGCTGACCCGACCACGACGCACCACCCCGGGGGCGGCCCGCCGTGCCAGCCCCTGAGCCTCCTCCCCCACACCTGCTTGTGTTCTCCCCTGTTGTCTCAGCTTTTGCCCTGCGCCTTCTGGCTTTGAGGTGATCTGCCGGGCGGCAACCCCGCCGGCAGGGTTGGCCACCCCGCGCCAGGACCCGTTTATCGGCGCCTCGGCTCGATATAAGTGAAAATGATGGCTTTTTGGAGTATGACCCGATGTTTGCTTATATCGGGCCAGTCGCACCACCAGGGCCCCGTGTTACCCTCTGCAAGCCCTGTTGCCGCCAACGCGGGCGCTCTCGATGTCGACCCGCAACGCAGCCTGACGGGCGGCCTCCCCTTGAGGGGCGCATTTTTTCGGCGCATGGCGCAATGTGTCACTTTTTATTGCCACCCCTCGGCTTGCCACAGCACAAAATCCGCTTTTAAGGGGTTGTTTCCGCCATTTCAATCCGCTAACTTGGCAACCAATTTTTACAACTGACAGGTTTCAGGTACAGATGTATCCACACCGATATTGCTAGCCTCCGGCTTTTCCCCGGAGGCGTCTCCCGACACAGCCAACTGGCTCTCTCTTGTTTGCAACAGCGCCCCTCACTTTCGGATGGATGACATGAATACCAAGACCCTGGGTTGTACCCTGTTGATTGCCGGCACCACCATAGGCGCCGGCATGCTGGCCCTGCCGCTGGCCTCCTCGTCCCTGGGCGGCCCCGCCACCCTGATGCTGATGATCGGCCTCTGGGCCCTGATGGCCTTCACCGCCATGCTGCAGGTGGAAGCCAGCCTCAGCACCGGCAAGTGGTACCTGCACCAGCTGGCAGATCACCTGCTCGGCCCCTGGGGCAAGGGCATCGCCTCCTTCTGCATCCTGATGCTGTTCTACGCCCTGGCCTCCGCCTACATCAGCGGCGGCAGCAGCCTGCTGGCCCAGGCATTGGCCGATGCCGGCCTTCCCCTCGGCCAGGAGCAGGCGGCCTGGGTCTTTACCCTGCTGTTTGGCGGCATGGTGTGCGTCGGCACCAGGCAGGTGGATTACCTCAACCGCCTGATGTTCACCGTGAAGCTGGTGATCATGGTGGCGGTGCTGGCGCTGCTGCTGCCCCGCGCCCAGGGGCAGCACCTGCTCTCCATGCCCCTCGGGGAAGGCCTGCTGCTGGCGGGCCTGCCGGTCATCTTCACCTCCTTCGGCTTCCACGGCTCCATCCCGAGCGTCATGCTCTACCTCGGGGACAACCCCAGGCAGTTGCGCCGGGTCTTCGTGTGGGGCTCCGCCTTGCCACTCGTGCTCTACGTGCTGTGGCAGGTCGCCATCCTGGGGCTGCTGGGCCAGCAATCCCTGATCCAGACCGGCGGCGCCCTGGACAGCCTGCTGGCCAACGTCGGCGGCCTGGTGAGCTGGCCCGCCTTCAACCAGGCGATGCATCTGTTTGCGGATCTCGCACTCGCCACCTCCTTCCTCGGAGTGACCCTGGGACTGTTCGACTTCATGGCCAAGGTGACCCGTCGCAAGGACAACTGGCAGGGCCGCACCCAGACAGGCCTCATCACCTTCGTGCCGCCCCTGCTGTTCGCCCTCTACTTCCCGCAAGGCTTCATCATGGCGCTCGGTTACGCCGCCATTGCGCTGGCGGTGCTGGCGGTGCTGCTGCCGGTGGCCTTGGTGTGGCAGAGCCGCAAGCAGGCCGAGGCAAACCACTACCGCGTCCCGGGCGGCGTACTGGCCCTGGGCCTTGCCGGCGCCATGGGTGTGCTGATCGTCGGGGTGCAGATAAGCGTCAGCATGGGATTGCTGCCCGCCCTCTGATTTCCCCGGCCCGACTAACAGAAACGCCGCAAAGAGACACGCCCCGCCAACCCAGTTGGCGGGGCGTTTCATTGGCACGGGCTCACTTGGCCGACCCGCGCCCCTCCTCGCGAAGCCCATACAACAATGAACATTTGAGTGCAACCATGTATAGATATGTACATGACTGCGCCCCTGCCCTACACTGCTTAGCAGACAACTCATGATCCCGTGCCCGTCTGGCACGCCAACCCGGGAGGCAACATGGCCGCCACCGCATCTCTCCCCCGGCAACAGCCCGCCGTCGATCCCAGCAAGGCCCTGCCCGTGGTGTTTCGCATCCTGGGCAAATGGCAGTGCAGCACGGATGAACAACTCAGGCTGCTTGGCATTACCTCCCGCTCCACCCTGAACAAGTACAAGGAGGCCAGCGGCGGCATTCGGCTCAGCGCCGATCTCCAGGAGCGGATGAGCTATCTACTCAACATCCACAAGAGCCTGCAGCTGCTGTTCAGCCTGGATGAGAGCATCTATGGCTGGGTGCGCAAACCCAACAGCCACCCCTTCTTTGCCGGGCGCAGCGCCATGGAGGTCATGCAGGGTGGGCGGGTGGCCGATCTCTACGAAGTGGCCACCCGGCTGCACGCCTGGCGCGGGGAGATGGCCTGATGTCCTCCCCGCCCTTGCGCACCTTCCACAATGCCTGCGCCTATCGCATCATTCCTAGCCGCTTTCCCCCCATCTGCCTCTATGAAGACGTCGCTACCGCCGACGAGCTGGAGGCGGTCTGGGCCGTCGAGGCCCTGACCAACGACAGGCTGAGGGAAGAGGCGGGCGAGCTGATGCGGGTGCCCAGGGAAGACTGGCTGGTGGGGCTGCCCGGCGGCAGCTATGTGATGGCCGCCTTCACCCACCTCAATCCCGAGGGTGCCCGTTTCACCACGGGGGACTTTGGCGGCTACTATTGTGCCCCCTCCCTCGACACCGGCATCAAGGAGACGGTCTACCATAGGGAGCGGATCTTCGGGTACACCCGGGAGCCGGCCCAGAAGGTGCAGATGCGGGTGATCCAGGCGCAGTTCAGCGCCAGCCTCATCGACATCACGGGCCCGGCGTTTCTGCCAGGCCCCCTCTATCACGCCACCGATTACGGCCCCGCCCAGGCCTTCGCCCGGGAGCAGAAGGTCGCCGGGGCGGACGGCATCCACTACCGCTCGGTGCGCCACCCCGGTCACGACTGTCACGTGCTCTATCGCCCCCGTCTGGTCAGCCGGGTGGACCACGCCCGTCATCTGGAGTACCACTGGAGCGGCGAGGCCATCACCCATGTGCTGGAAATCCGCCTCTACGGTGAATAGCGTCTACCAGGACAAAAAAAGCCCCGCCAGATTGGCGGGGCTTTTTGTATCAACCGAACAGTGGGGGAGCCTGGCTCCCTGGCCGCTTACTGGTTGTGGCTGGCGCGACGGGGACGACGGGCCTGGGCCGGCTTCGCGGCGCCATCAGCCGGACGCTGGCCGCCCTGGGGCTTGGGCTTGCCACCGTTGCCGGAGCGGTTACCGCCGCCATTGCCACCGGCGCCATTGCCGGAGCGACCGGCACCCTGACGCTGGCCCTGGCCCTGGCCTTGCGGACGCGGCGCACGGCGCTGCTCGCTCGGATCCCGCGGCTCTTTGCGAAGCGGCGCGCCGATGCCACGGGCGATGTTGTCGAGGGTCTCGCGGGAGGCTTCAAAACCGGCCACCTGCTCGCACGGAATGTTCTGCTTGGTCAGCCGCTCGATGGCCTTGATGAGCTTGCCTTCATCGGCCGCGACCAGGGAGATGGCGTGACCGGCGGCGCCGGCACGGCCGGTACGGCCGATACGGTGCACGTAATCTTCCGCCACGTTCGGCAGCTCGAAGTTGACCACCTGGGGCAGTTTGTCGATGTCCAGGCCACGGGCGGCGATGTCGGTCGCCACCAGCACCTTGACGCTGCCATCCTTGAAACCGGCAAGGGCGCGGGTACGGGCACCCTGGCTCTTGTTGCCGTGGATGGCGGCGGCGCTGACGCCGTTCTTGTCGAGGGTCTCGGCAACGCGGTTGGCCATGTGCTTGGTACGGGTGAACACCAGCACCTGCTGCCAGTCGTTGCTGGTGACCAGGTGACTCAGCAGGGCAATCTTGTTGGCCTTGTCGCAGGGGTGTACCAGCTGCTCGATGCGCTCGGCGGTGCTGTTGCGCGGGGTCACTTCGATCACCGCCGGGTTGTCCAGCAGACCGGTGGCCAGCTCGCGAATTTCGTCGGCGAAGGTGGCGGAGAAGAGCAGGTTCTGGCGCTTCTTCGGCAGCAGGGCCAGGATGCGGCGGATGTCGCGGATAAAGCCCATGTCGAGCATGCGGTCCGCTTCGTCCAGTACCAGGATCTCCACTTCGTCGAACTTGACGGCGTTCTGGTTGTAGAGATCCATCAGGCGGCCCGGGCAGGCCACCAGCACGTCCAGACCACGGCGGGTCGCCATCATCTGGGGGTTGATGCTCACGCCGCCAAATACCACGTGGCTGCGGATCGGCAGGTGCTTGCCGTAGTTGCGCACGCTCTCGCCCACCTGGGCGGCCAGCTCGCGGGTCGGGGTCAGCACCAGGGCGCGGATGCGGTTCGGGGAGACCTTGCGCTTGCTTTCAATCAGACGCTGCAGCATCGGCAGGGTGAAACCTGCGGTCTTGCCGGTCCCGGTCTGGGCGGCGGCCATCAGATCACGGCCAGCCAGTACCGCCGGGATCGCTTGTTGCTGAATGGGAGACGGGGTGTCGTAGCCTTGCTCGGCAACGGCACGCAACAAGGGTTCGGCCAGACCGAGGGAAGTAAAACTCATAGTTACCTGCTAGGGATAGGGGCGCCAAAGATCGTGGTGGGGCTCCTCTGCTGAGCCGATGCCATCTCACAGGATCCGGGCCTATAGAGAAAACAACGATTTCCCCGGGGAGCAGAGCAAAGGGGAAAGAATAGAGGCGCAGTCTAACGGAGTTGGCGCACTTAGACGAGGAAAATGTGATGCGCCTCCCAGCACGGCTGGAAATAGGGACGAAGGCAGGACAAAATGGCCCGAATCGCCGTATGTATCAATGCCCCTGCGCAGCCTGCCGGGGACGGCGCGATACACGGAACAGGAGGTTTTGATTGAAACGGAAGTTCACCCCCACCGCCCGGCGCATGCTGGGCCTCGTCCTGCCCCTGCTCTTCGCCCAGCCCCTCGCCGCCAGGGAGACCCTGTCGGTGGCCTGGAGCCACTGGCCCCCTTTCAGTCAAATCGCTGCCGACGGCACCCTCGGCGGACTGGACGTGACCCTGACCCGCCAGATCCTGGGCAAGGCAGGCGTGGAGCCCGCCTTTCGCAACCTCCCCTGGGCCCGGGCCCTCTACCTCATGGAGCGCCAGCAGCTGGACGTGGCCATGGGCGCCCTGAAAACCCCCGAGCGGGAGCGGTTCGCCCGCTTCTCCGCCCCCTATCGGCGCGCCAGCTTCGTGCTGCTGAGCCAGCGCCCGCAGGCCGGGGAGCCCGACGGCTGGCAAGGGCTCACAGAGCTGGCAACCCTCTGCCAGGCCAAGGGGATTCGACTTGGCAAGCTGCGGGGTACCCGCCCCCTGCCGATGAACGAGGAGTGCCCTGCCCTCGGGCAGGCGAGTGAATACAACAGCGATGACAGGCTGCTCACCCTCTTGCTGGCGCGCCGCCTCGACGGCGTCATCATGGAGTGGCAATACGCCCGCTACCAGCTCGGGGCGAGCAATGCCATCCAGTGTCAGGTGCTCTTGCACCAGCAGCCGGTGCGCCTGATGTTTGCCAAAAAGGCCGTGAACGATGAGGCGCTCGCCCGCATCGATGCCGCCATCGCCACCCTGCCCTCACCGGATCCCGCCTTTGCGCCGCCCCGCTGCCGCCTGGACGCAACCCAGCCCCCATCGCTCTCGACGCCATCGGCCCCCTGACGCCGACGCCGGCAAAAAACCATGAAAAAGGCGACCCTGGGGTCGCCTTGTGGTGTCTGGTGATCACTCACCCTGCCCGCAGCGTGATCAGCGCAGCTGCGGGGTCTGGCTGTGCACGCCCTGGTTCTGGGCGCGGTGGCGCAGCAGGTGATCCATCAGCACCAGGGCCAGCATGGCCTCGGCGATGGGCACGGCACGGATGCCGACGCAGGGGTCGTGACGCCCCTTGGTGATCATCTCGGTGGCCTCACCGCTGGTGGTGATGGTCTTGCCTGGCACCGTGATGCTGGAGGTAGGCTTGAGGGCCATGCTCACCACGATCTCCTGACCCGACGAAATGCCCCCCAGGATGCCCCCCGCATGATTGCTGGCAAAGCCGGTCGGAGTCATCTCGTCCCGGTGCTCGGAGCCTTTTTGCTCCACCACCGCGAAGCCGTCACCGATCTCCACCCCCTTCACCGCGTTGATGCCCATCATGGCGTGGGCGATGTCGGCGTCGAGGCGGTCGAACACCGGCTCCCCCAGGCCCACCGGCACATTGCGTGCCACGACACACACCTTGGCCCCCACGCTGTTGCCCTCTTTCTTGAGGGCACGCATGTATTCATCCAGCGCCTCCAGCTTGCCCGCATCGGGGAAGAAGAAGGGGTTCTGCTCGATCTGGCTCTCGTCGAACCCTTCCGCCTTGATGGGGCCGAGCTGGGAGAGAAAACCCACGATCTCGATGCCGTGCACCTGTTTCAGGTACTTCTTGGCGATGGCCCCCGCCGCGACCCGCATGGCGGTCTCGCGGGCCGAGGAGCGGCCGCCGCCACGGTAGTCACGCTGGCCGTACTTCTGGTGATAGGTGTAGTCGGCGTGGCCGGGTCGGAACAGATCCTTGATCTCGGAGTAGTCCTTGGAGCGCTGATCGGTGTTCTCGATGAGCAGCCCGATGGAGGTGCCGGTAGTCTTGCCCTCGAACACCCCGGAGAGGATCTTCACCTCGTCCGCCTCGCGGCGCTGGGTGGTGTAGCGGGAGGTGCCGGGCTTGCGCCTGTCCAGATCCCCCTGCAAATCGTCTTCGCTTATCTCCAGCCCCGGCGGGCAGCCGTCGACCACGGCGCCCAGCGCCAGACCGTGGCTCTCGCCGAAAGTGGTGACCCGAAAGAGTTGGCCGAAACTGTTCCCTGCCATGGATGCTCCTTGCTGCTTAGTTCTTGTAAATGGCGAAATGGACCTGGTACTGCTCGAGCTCTGCGCGGGTCATCACAAAGACGCCGTGGCCGCCGTTTTCGAACTCGACCCAGGTGAAGGGCACCTCGGGGAACTGGGCTTCCAGATGGATCATGCTGTTGCCCACCTCGACCACCAGCACGCCATCCTCTTTCAGGAAGTCGGCGGCATTGGCCAGCAAACGCTTGGTGAGCTTGAGGCCGTCGGAGCCCGACGCCAGGGCCAGCTCCGGCTCGTGGCGAAACTCCTCCGGCAGATCCGACATGTCCTCGGAGTCCACGTAGGGCGGGTTGGAGACGATGAGATCGTACTTGTCACCAGCCGGCAGATCCCGGAACAGATCGGAGCGAATGGGGATGACCTGCTGCTCCAGCCCGTGATCGTTGATGTTGCGCTCGGCCACGTTGAGGGCATCGACGCTGATGTCGATGGCATCCACTTCCGCATGGGGGAATTCGTGGGCCATGATGATGGCGATGCAGCCGGAGCCGGTGCACAAGTCCATGATCCGGGTCGGTTCGTCTTTCAGGAAGGGGGCGAAGCGGTTGGCCACCATCTCGGCGATGGGGGAGCGCGGAATGAGCACCCGCTCGTCCACATAGAACTCCCAGCCCGCATACCAGGCCTTGTTGGTCAGATAGGGCGCCGGAATGCGCTCCTGCACGCGGCGGATGATGAGCTCGGCGATGCGGTGGCGCTCGCTGGTGGTCAGGCGGGAGTGGCGCATGCCCGGATCCACGTCCGGCGGCAGATGTAACGCGGGCAGCACCAGTTGCACGGCCTCATCCCAGGCGTTGTCGGTACCATGTCCGTAGAAGATCCCGGCGTCGTTGAAACGACTCATGGCCCAGCGCAACATGTCCTGGATGGTGTGCATTTCGGCAACCACCTCATCGATAAATATCTTGTCCAAATCCACCTCCAAGTCGAGTAATATCCGGCCCGAGAATTTTATACAGCGAGCAAGACGAGTACCTGATGAAAAATACGCCCTCACTCACAGACGAGGAAAGCCTGTTGTTTCGTGATGCTGTCAAAGGTACCCGGAAAATTAAGCAAGATACCATAAGGGCCTCCTCAAGCCCGGTCAAGCAGAAACGCGAAGTGCGCGAGAGCCGCGAAAAGCTTGGGGTTGACCACTTTTTCAGCGACGAGTACCAGCCCCATCTCGAGGCGGACGGGCCGACCCGTTACGTGCGCGACGACGTGTCAAAATTCGAGCTGAAAAAGCTCAAGCGCGGCAGCTACCCGCCGGAGATTTATCTGGATCTGCACGGCATGAACCAGCACCAGGCCAAGCAGGAGCTGGCGGCCCTGCTCACCCTGTGCCGAAAAGAGAACATCCACGTCGCTTCGGTGATGCACGGCATCGGCAAGCACATCCTCAAGCAGCGCATCCCGAGCTGGCTGGCCCAGCACCCCGCTGTGCGCGCCTTTCACCAGGCGCCGCGGGAGTGGGGGGGCGAGAGCGCCATCCTGGTGCTGCTGGACATCGAGGAGTGACCCCCTTCCCCGCCCCGCCTTGCCCCGGGCGAACGCCATAAAAAAACCACCGCCAGCTTGCGGTGGTTTTTTTATGGCGCCCCACAGGGGTCAGCTGGCGGCTTCCATATGTCGCTTGAAGTTATCCAGGATGCTCTGCCACCCCGCCCGCTGCTGTTCGCCGCTGTGCAGGGACTCGGCATCGAACCGCTCCTCCACCTGGGTGCCCCCCTGCTCTGCCACGAACCGCACGCTCACCTCGCGGCCATCGTCCATGACGTAGCCGAGCCCCGTCGGCGCTGTGACCTCGGTGAAGGTCCCCTCGAAATCAAACCCCGTGCTGCCATCCCGCGCCGCCATGTGGTGGCAAAAACGCCCACCCACCCACCCGCAGGTCCACCCGGCTTTGGGGGCAGTGCCACTGCGGGGAGGCGGCGTTCCATGCCATGATGCTGGCGGGGGTGTTCCAGCCCTGCCACACATCGGCAATCGGCCTGGCAACCCAGACGCTGACGCTTATCTTCATCTCTCTGATCCTCTGGCTTTCCTGCACGTTTTGCACTGTGGCACTGTCATGCCACGCCGGGCGCATCGGGCTGCGCCAAAAAGTGGGCCACCAGGGCATTGGCATGGCCGTGGCCCATGGCGTGTTCGTCCTTGAGCCAGGCCACCAGGGCCATGTGTTTGCGCTCCTCCCGCCCTGCCAGCAGGGTCAGCCAGTGGGCGATGGGCTGGCCGTATTTCTGCTCGATGGCAGGAAAGTAGGAGGCAGGCCCCTTCACCTTCGGTTGTTCATCCATGATGGCTTCTCCTCGAGGTGAGTACAGGCTCAGGGTTTGGGGGTGAACTGCTCGAACACCTGCTGTCCGGTCAGGGTCGGGGTGTCGTTCTTGAGGGCATAGAAGTCGGGCTTCTCGTCGATGAAGATCTGCCCGGTGAGCTCGAACCCCTGATCCTGAAACAGGCCGGCGGAGAGGATGTACTCGTCCGTCGGCAACAGATGGTAGAAAAGATGGGTGCCGCAGGTGGGGCAGAATCCGCGCTCCGCCCACTCCGACGAGCGGTAGGCCACCGGGGCCATCCCGGTGAACCGCACGCCCTTGCACCCGTGCACCGCGAACATGGGCCCCCCTGACCAGCGCCGGCACATGGCGCAGTGACACAGGTTGACCTCCTTGTGATCGCCGCTCGACACGGTGATCCCGCCACACAGACAATGTCCTTCCATGATGCCTCCTGAGAGTTGGGGCGACAGACCGGGCGAACGGGTGCTCGCCTTCTTGCCGCACCAGATGAAGTAGCACGGGATCCGGGGGGCGACAACTGACCATACCGGGGCCTTACCGCGAGGCTGAGGCTCCCGGAGCGGGAAAATCCCCCTCTTTATTCATCGTATGAATGACTCAACACACCCCATGCACCGGATAAATAATGGTCAGGTTCCCTCCTGCAAGGCGATGCGATTCCCCTCGCAATCCCGACACTCCGCCACCCGGAGGCTCTCCCCGACCCGGGTGACTGGATAGAGACAGGCCCCGCCCGATGCCAGTGCCCGGGCCATGGCCCCCTCGATGTCAGCCACCCGCAGATAGATCCGGGTGCCATCCAGGCTCGGCACATAGCTCTCCCCCTTCGCCAGGGCGCCGGAGCAGCCCGCCGTGCCACTTTCCAGGGGAAAGAGCGCCATCTCGTTGCCATCGATCTGCACCCGCTCCAGCACCGTCTCGAAGACCCCCTCATAGAAGCGAATGGCTCTCTCCAGATCCTGTACCGGAATTTCAAAATGAATGGCGATGTTCATGGTCATCCTCCCTCGGTGTGAATCCGCACTCTATCAGTGCCAAAAGAGGCGCAACAAGCCAGCGCGGCGATCAACAAGGGAGGCGCGCGGCCTCCCCGGGGTGCTTGCGCTTGTACTGACTCTCAGGTCACCGGTGCCCAGGGGTCGCCCTTGCCCGGCTCGTTGCCCTGGGTCCACCACTTGGCCTGATAGATGATCCCCTTGTGGCTCACCTTGTTGCCCGCGGTGTAGACCTTGCCTGCCTCCCAGGCCGGTACCCCGTCCACCAGTGGCGTGCCGGGGTCGACCGGGGCCGGATCCAGCGTGGCCACCACCCGTACCTTGGGCCAGCTGGCGTGGGAGCCGTAGAAGTTGGTCACGCACTTCTCGTAATCCCCCGGCACCAGGGCCGAATAGGCGGTCTGGTACCCCACCAGATCACACTCGAAGGAGTAGCCGCCGGGTCTGTCCGGGTAGTATTTCCAGTTGCCGTCCCAGTTGGTGTAGAGCACGTCGGTGGCGCCGTTGAGGTTGAGGCTGCCATAGGGGATCTGCTGCCAGCAGGTGTTCTTCTCGTCCGCCAGCAGCGGGATCCCGTAGTGGGCCGCAAGCCCCTCCCAGTAGCGGATGCGGTTGACCGGCTGGCCCTTGTCTTGTTCTGCTCGCCGCACCTCGATGCCACCGTTGATGATGTTGATGGTGGTGCCAAAGCCGTAGCCGATGCCCGCCGCCAGCTCACGCTGGGAGGGCACCCAGGTCCGGTCGATGACGTGCAGCATGGCGGGTTTGGGAGCCTGGGGCGTCAGGAAGAACCAGATGGCGGAGGCGAGGTTGAGCCAGGAGTCCGCCACCAGCCCGGGGTTGTTGAGGAGCACGGTGGCGTCGCCGTCGAACATGGCCTCGGAGAAGGCGCCGTAGTTGAAGTGGTAGGAGAGCTGCTTGGCGCCGCGACCGAAATAGCCCTGACCGGTGCTGCAGGGCCAGCGCCGGTTCTGCCAGTCACTCTGGCCACACCCCGTGGTGTAGCCGGTCTGCCCCTCAGACCAACCCATCTCCCGCACGTGCACCAGGGCCTATTGCCACTCCTCCAGCCCAAGGGGGTTGTCGGAGACATTCTCCTTGGCAATGTGGCCGCCGGTCTCCTGGGCAAAGTGGGCGAAGGCGGTGATGATGGACTTCTTGCAGATGGCGTCCGCATTGCGCCCGTCCGTGTAGTCGCCGCAGAAGGCGGGGAACTTGCCCACCGCCCGCAGGAAGCGCTCGTAGGTGTACTCCGGGGCGGCCATCTGGGTCAGGAACTCCCAGTCCGATTCGGTGAAGACCCGCTCGACCCGCTTGACGTTGTCCGGGTTGCCGGGGGCGCGTGCCACGATGGCCTCCACCACCGAATTGGGCCGGGTGGCCAGGGCGTGGGACCAGATCCCGTACATGAGGTTGGCGGTCTTGGCCTGGGCCGCACTGGCAAGATCCGCCGCCGCCATCACATAGCCGCCGCTGTTCTGGGGATCGGGCTGGATTGTCATGGCGCTCTGGCCGGGCAGTGCCCAGACGAGGGCAACCAGGCAGGCGGTACGCGTGAGCATGAACATGGGTAACCATCCTTGTCTTGAAAATGTCAGGGCGAGCATAGGCATCCTGACAACTAAATTCACGACAAGAATTAAGAATTTGGCGAAATTGTGAGCCATGCCTCCCTGCACTCAGATGGCGCTCGTTTGCAGGGGGATCCAGCCCCTGGTCTTGCGGCCGCAGCCATCCGACCTGTCCGGACTCTTGCTCAGATCCCCCCTGCGCGCACCGCCCGGATCAGCAGATTGCGCGGGGTCATGGGTTTGGGACAGAAGGTGCCCACCTCCACCCGGTAGCCCTGCTCCTCGAGGAAAAGGGCGCGATCGAGCAGCAGCCAGATTTCCAGGGGACGGCGAAACAGGTGGCGCACCAGCTCCATGCGGGCGACATCGCCAAAGCGCCGCTCCCCCTGTGCCAGCAAGGCGGCGTAGTCGAGCCCCGCGGGCAAGCCCATCCCCTTGCGTTCGGCGGCCCAGTGGCAGAAATCCTCGAAGCCCCCGGTCAGCAGGCTCTTTTGCAGGTTGGGCACCGGCAGGTACTCATCCACCCCGCGCACCTGGCGCTGCAGGCAGTCGAAGGCGAGGCGCCACACCACCTCCCGCTCCCGCAGCCGGGCGATGCGGGCACCGCCGGTCACCGTCTCCTGCAGCGGCAGCTTCAAATCGCTCTTGCCAAGGCGCAGGGCACTGGCCCTGGCGGCCCGGGAGAGGGGCGCGTAGTGCTCTCCTCTGATGAGGTGGTAGCAACACGGGGAGAGGGTCACCCCCTGGGCACGCCCCTCGGCCACCCGCGTCAACAGATGGGTGTGCAGATCGCCGCAGGCATGGAGCGCCATGGCGTGATGGTGCGGGGCGATGAGGGCCCCGGACTCGGCGGCAAAGGCATCCGCCTCCACGAACCGCATGTTGGCGCCGTCGCGCGCGGCGAGCCGCCGCCCCTCCTCGCAGAGCGCCCCCTGCCACTCCAGGCTAAGGATCTCCGCGCCACGGTGCAGCGACACCAGGCGCCCCAGATGCCCCTTGCCGGCGCACCACTCCAGATAGGGACCTTGGTGGGGGGGCAGGCAGCCGGTGAAGGCCTCTATCTGCCCCTGCTTGCGTCCCGGCATGTACATCGCCATGGTCCTGGCGCACTGGACGGGCTCTGGGGCGAAAGGGGCAAGCTCGCCGAGGGCCTGCAACTCGGCCCCCGCCGGGATCCAGGGGGCAAGCAGGGTGCAGAGCGCATCCATGTCCCCGTCGAGGTGCGCTATCTCGTCAAGGGTCAGGGCTGCCAGGCACTTCGCAAGGGCTGGCGCCTCGCGGGCAAAGGCGATCCCCAAATGGTGATAGGGCTGGTATTGCCACCAGCGTCGCTCGGCGGTGAGCAAGCAGTCCAGTTGTCGAAAACGGTGGGCCAGCACGGTGAACCTGTCCTTTGGCGCAAAAAGGGAGGCTCATTCTAGCGATCTGCCGTCAAAAAGCACTCGCCTGTGCGCCGCTGGTAGCCTGACAAAAAGCAGGGATTTGTGCTATATTCCGGCCCCTCATTCGCGCAGCCCGCCACGGCGAGCAGCTTTACCCCTATAAACGGAACCCAATCATGACCATCAATGCCATCCTGCAAGCCCGTGCAAATGCCAAATGCGAGCTGTGTGGCGCAGAACATGCGCTGACTGCCTTCCCGGTGCCGCACTCCCCCGCCAGCGACGACGACCACAGCGTGGCCCTCTGCGCCACCTGCCGCGGCCAGCTGGAGCAGCCGGACACCACGGAGGTGAACCACTGGCGCTGCCTGGGTGACAGCATGTGGAGCCAGGTGCCGGCGGTGCAGGTGATGGCCTGGCGCCAGTTGAAGGCCCTCGTCGCCCGGGGCGAGCTCTGGGCCCAGGACATGCTGGACATGATGTACATGGAAGACGAGGTCAAGGCCTGGGCAGACGCCGGCGTGACCAGCGACGCTGACGACAGCGTGCCGACCGTCGACTCCAATGGCGCCGTGCTGGTGGAAGGGGACTCCGTCACCCTGATCAAGGATCTGGACGTCAAGGGCGCGGGCTTCACCGCCAAGCGCGGCACCCTGGTCAAGGGCATTCGCCTGACCAACAACCCGCTGCACATCGAGGGCAAGGTCAACGGCATGCAGATCGTGCTGGTGGCCGCCTACCTGAAGAAGGCCTGATACCGCCCCTTCAAGCCAGAAGCGCCCCCAGGGGCGCTTTTTTGTTGCCTCTGTTTCCTGCCGTTCGGGTGGCACTCGCGGGAAACTGGACTATCCTGCAAACCAGTTCCGCGGTATGCCCCTCCCCTGACTGTCAGTGCGCCAACGGAGAGGGCCTTCCCGGCACGCATGGAAAGACCCCGGGCACCCTGATCCCCATGGCGCCCACGAGACAAGGAGCCGCCCCATGGCCAGCAAGAAAGAGATCAAGAAGAAGATCGCCGCCCGCCAGGCGAAAATCGCCAAGCACGAAAGCAAGATCAAAAAGCTGAAAAAAGCCCTGAAATAGGGGCTGACAACCATTAAAACCGCCTGATGGCGGTTTTTTCATTACTGCGTTGGCCGCAAGGCGCGTCGAGTGGCCATGACTGCCAACCTCCGGCTAGCACCAATACTTCCTGTTCCAACCACAATCCCCTTTCGATCAGATATATAAGGACCTCTTCCAGTTGCTTGCCATGCTCACTCACCACGGGGACCTCCTCCCATGGGATCTTGCCTCTGCTGATCGGTTGCCCCTCCAGACGGCGGATCAGAGTGCGGGCATAGTGATGAACATAGGCCATCAAGGTGTCGGGTAGCCAAAGAGCCAACGGACGACGAAGGGCATGGGCCAGCTCGTTAGCGATATCCAATCCGCGCTGATCCAGATCGCCAAAATGGGCCCAGGGTACGGCAGCCGGCAACAGCGGGAATACCTGACGTGCCAACTTGGTATTGCGGCCAGGCACATAGAGCAACAACTCCCCCACTTGCAGCGGGTAATCCACGAAAGCTCCCTTGTTCTCCACCGTGACCAGTTGCCGCCCCTGCCACTCAATGCCATGTAACTTACTCAAGCAGCGCTCCGGTAAGACCAGCTCTCCCAATAGTGCCAGTTGCGCCCTCATGTCGTGGCGCAGTCCGTCCTGGTCGATGAGTGACAGCGGGCTCAGCGTGCGAAGTCGAATCACTTCATCCTGTGTCAGCGTGATGTCGATAGCATCATTATCTGGATCTATCCCGCTCTTGCTGTCCCCATGCCAGAGGGCATGAAAACTGGCCTGGTTTAGATGTGCGGGCAGGTCCACCCCGAGAGCCCGTATCGTGTCACGCCTGTCCGGCATCACTGGTGCAACCTGTGCCAGCTGTGCTGCGAGATAATTCCTTCCAGCATCGGTCAACACATGACGAGCCCCTCGTCCCACTGGCTTGACTCCACCCACAGCCTGCAGGAGATCTCTCAACTCGCGGCCATGCTTGCTATCGAGTGAATATCCCTGGTTATTAGTGTCTGCCAGCAAGCGGGCACAGAGATCCTGCACACGACGCTCATCAAAAAGTGACATCCTCCCCCCCCTCTTTCATTGCGGTTCCATATGGCCAAGTAGAGGGGATCTTTCTGTCCACAACCGTGACCTGTCTCGCACCAAAGGAAGATCGCTCTTTCAAACCGTCACCCGTCCACAAGCTCGTGGCAGGATGGTCAGCGGTTACGATTGGCAATCCATCGACATCGGTGAAATCAGTATGCTGCGACGCCATCTTAAATGCGAAAGGGGACTCCCTCCGACGTAGGTGGGAGGGGAATTTCGCCGGGGCGTCAGCCCCGCTGGTTTTGAATGTATTGCTTGATCACCTCCAACGGTGCTCCGCCGCAAGAGCCCGCAAAGTAAGAGCGTGACC
>NZ_JALIHH010000102.1:0-8620 GCF_022869435.1 Aeromonas sp. LsrichE-8G | reverse complement strand
GGAAGGTCTGGTGCGACTCAAACAGCTCAAGTCGGTGCTGACCAGTGGCCGCGACCAACTGCCCGCAAGCCCGCTGAGCTACCCAGAGTTACCGCAAGAGCACGAGAACATCCGTGGCCCCCAGAGCTTCCACTAAAGAGGATACGCCCCATGACCCAACAAACCCTGACCCGCCTGAGAAACCTGAAACTGACCGGCATGGCGGATGCCGTGCAACAACAACTGGAACATGCGAGTACCTACGAAGTGCTGCCCTTCATCGAGCGGCTAAGCCTGCTGGTCGAACACGAACAACTGAGCCGGGAGCAGCGTAAGCAAACTCGGCTGGTCAAGCAGGCAAGGCTCAAACTCCAGGCCACGGTGCAGGAGCTGGACTACCAGTCAGCACGCAACCTGGAGCGGTCACAGGTAGCAAACCTGGCCCAAGGAGAGTGGCTGCGCCGGGGCCAGAACCTGCTCATTACCGGCCCCTGTGGCTGTGGAAAAACCTACCTGGCTTGTGCGCTGGGCTACCAAGCCTGTCAGCAAGGGCATAGCACTCGTTACTACCGGCTGCCACGTCTGCTGCTTGAGCTGAGCCAGGCCAAGGTAGATGGCAGTTACGCCAGACTGTTGGGTCAACTGGCAAGGATAGAGCTGCTGATCCTGGATGACTGGGGACTGGAAGCGGTGAGTGCCGAACAGCGCAACGCACTGCTGGAGATCATGGATGATCGGTATGGGAAATACTCGACGATAGTGGTCAGTCAGCTGCCAACTGAAGAGTGGTACGCGAGCTTGGGTGACAACACCCTGGCAGATGCGATCCTGGACCGGCTGATGCACAACGCTCACCGGCTGTCACTGAAGGGAGAATCGATGAGGAAGAGGAGAAGTGAGTTGACCCAATCTGAACAGTCGAGTTAGAAACGAGATGACGTGAGCGCGTTAAGGATCAGGGTGTTCACGTTGGCCGGAATGGCTGTTCAACTTCGCCGGAATACGCACCAGCGTCGATATCGGTGATGCGGGCGCCTTGCGGCCCGTCCAGTACCAGATAGGTGCTGACAAAACGGTAGGTGCCTCTGGAGGCGTAGAGCGGGGAGCCCGGCTCGCCAAAGGTGAAGCGCACCTTGACCTCGCTGCGATCCCGGCTGCCGGCGATGGCGCGAGACGAGAGTATCTCAGAGCCCAGCAGGTGATCCCAGGCATTGGGCAGGAAGGGGTTGCCCTCGACGAAGGGTGGCTTCTCGTCCGCAATGCTGTTCAGATAAGCACATTTTTGACTAATTATTCATAAATGCGACTTGAGTTGGGGGAGCAAGGCTGTTTCCAGTCGATGTTCCTTCAGCCTTTATCCAGCGTGGCTTGCAATAGAAAGAGGGAGGCATCATGCCTCCCTCATTTTTTAGCCCTGATACTACGTGGACTGGAACTCAAATTCTCTTAAGTGAACAGCATTGGGCTTCTCGTCCGGGGCTTCGCGAGTGGCTATCTCCCGCGCCTTGGAGGCAGCATTGAGCAGGCAGAGCAGCTCGGGGGAGACGATGTTGGGCAACGCACCGCCCAGGTCTGCCTGATAGAGGCCGCTCGGTTTGACGCTGCGCTCCCAGACCAGAAACTCGGCCACCTTGGCGCGGGCTTGGACCTGCATATCGGGGGCAGTGGCGGCCACAGACAGCCCGGACGCCAGCAGAGGCAGGGCCAGAAACGGCATCCAGTTCAACTTCATGACGTCATCTCCTTGTTATTCTTGAAAAACAGAGCCGCCATCGAGCCGGTTTATGCCGTATATTGGCCCTCTCCCTACCACAAAGGAACTGCCTCTTGAGACCCTATCCCGCCCTGTTGCTCTTGCTGGCAACCACTGCCGTTCAGGCCGAACAGGATTGTACTGCGCCGGTGACACAAACCGACATGAACATCTGTGCGTTTCAGGATTACCAGCGAGCCGATGCCAAGCTCAATGCCGCCTATAAAAAGCGGGTTGCCTCCCTGGAGAAGGCACAGCTGGAAAGGCTGAGAACCGCGCAACGGGCCTGGATCACCTTTCGCGATGCCCAGTGCCGCTACGAGGCCGGCGTCTATGAAGGGGGATCAATGGCGCCCATGGTCCACAGCAGTTGTCTCACCCAGTTGACCGAGGCGCGCACCAAAGACCTGAACACACTGCCAGACCAGCCATGATCAGAGGAGCCAACCAGATCAGGTAGGAACTGGAGGCAAGCAACAGACGGCTTGCAGGCACTCCGGTAAGTAATGATGCGAGCCCCCTCACCCTGACCCTCTCCCCCAAGGGGCGAGGGGATCAGACCGCAGGATGCCGAGGCTTCGGCAGGCCACAAAAAAAACCGCAGCCCAATGGCTGCGGTTTTTTTATAGGCTCAACCGGTTGGCGCCAGCAGCACCACCGGCCTTAGGCACGGCGCCAGCTGGTCTTGCCGGCGCTGTCTTCCAGCACGATACCCATCTCGGTGAGGCGGTTACGGGCGGCATCCGCTGCGGCCCAGTTCTTGTCGGCGCGGGCCTGATTGCGCTCGGCGATCAGGCGCTCGATTTCGGCGACCTCTTCGTCCGCTTCGTCACCCTTCAAGAAGGCATCCGGATCCTGTTGCAGGATGCCGAGCACGGCGCCCAGCTCGCGCAGACGGGCGCCCAGCGCGGCGGCAACGGCCATGTCTTCACCCTTCTGGCGGTTGATCTCGCGCACCAGGTCGAACAGGGCGGAGTAGGCTTCCGGGGTGTTGAAGTCGTCGTCCATGGCTTCCTTGAAACGGGCCACCTGCTCGTCACCACCGGCAGCAGCGGCCAGCGGCAGATCGCGCAGGGCGGTGTACATCCGCTCCAGGGCGGCGCGGGCCTGCTTCAAGTTATCTTCCGAGTAGTTGAGCTGGCTGCGGTAATGACCAGACATCAGGAAGTAACGGACGGTTTCGGCGTCATAGTGGGCCAAGACGTCGCGGATGGTGAAGAAGTTGCCAAGGGATTTGGACATCTTCTCTTTATCCACCATCACCATGCCACTGTGCATCCAGGTGTTGACGTAGTCGCCGCCGTGGGCGCAGCAGGACTGGGCAATCTCGTTCTCGTGGTGCGGGAACTGCAGATCCGAGCCGCCGCCGTGGATGTCGAAGTGGTTGCCAAGGTGCTTGGAGTTCATGGCGGAGCACTCGATGTGCCAGCCAGGACGGCCCGGGCCCCAGGGGCTGTCCCAGGTCGGCTCGCCGGGCTTGGACATCTTCCACAGCACGAAATCGAGCGGGTTGCGCTTGGCATCCACCACGTCGACCCGGGCACCGGCCTGCAGCTGTTCCAGATCCTGGCCGGAGAGCTTGCCGTAGTCGGCGTAGGAGTCGACGATGAACATCACATCGCCGTTGTCCGCCACGTAGGCGTGCCCTTTTTCCAGCAGGGTTTCAACCAGGGCGATGATCTCGCCGATGTGCTGGGTGGCGCGGGGTTCGATGTCCGGACGCACCATGCCGAGGGCGTCGAAATCCTGGTGCATGTCGCCGATGAGGCGCTCGGTGAGATCGTCACAGGTCACGCGCGTTTCGGCGGCGCGCTTGATGATCTTGTCGTCCACGTCGGTGACGTTGCGCACATAGGTGAGGTCGTATCCTGCATAACGCAGGTAGCGAGCGACGACGTCGAAGGCGACGAAGGTACGGCCATGGCCGATATGACAGTGATCATAGATAGTGACGCCACACACATACATGCCCACCTTGCCCGGGTGGATAGGTTTGAATTCTTCTTTTTGACGAGTGAGTGTGTTGTATATCTTCAGCATCTTATGACCACTGCCTGTGAGTAAAATGGCCTGCCATTCTAACCGCATCCGGTATAGAAAACGAGGCAGAAAAAGCCCCCTCTCCCCCCTGCCATCTATGCCGCAGGGCCTTGATGGGCTAGAATTGCCACCACTTTATGCCATACACCTGCGGGCACCTTGCTGCCCGCATCAAAATGAAAGGACAACTCATGGTTACTCTGCACACCAACCACGGCGACATCACCCTGACCCTGAACGCGGAAAAAGCCCCGGAGACCGTGGCCAACTTCCTGCAATACTGCCGTGACGGTCACTACGACAACACCATCTTCCACCGCGTCATCGACGGCTTCATGATCCAGGGTGGCGGCTATGCCCCGGGCTTCGAAGAGAAAGAGACCCGCGCTCCCATCAAGAACGAGGCGGCCAACGGTCTGTCCAACAAGATCGGCACCATCGCCATGGCACGCACCATGGAGCCGCACTCCGCCAGCGCCCAGTTCTTCATCAACGTGAACAACAACGACTTCCTGGACTTCAAGTCCGCCACCACCCAGGGCTTCGGCTACTGCGTGTTCGGTGAAGTGACCGCCGGCATGGACGTGGTCAACAAGATCAAGGGCGTGAAGACCGGCAACTACGGCCGCATGCACCAGGACGTTCCGACCGAAGACGTCGTCATCACCAAGGTGACCCTTGCCGAGTAATCCCTGCCGGCCAGGCTCTGATACCACTGCGGCCCCGGCCGCAGTTTTTCCATCTGCCGCCCCCAACTGGCGCCGCCTCGACTATCTGGCCCAGGGCAACGCACGTCAGCGCTCGGCCCACGCCCTGCTGAGCGGCGGCCTGTGGAATGAGCTTGGCCCCCTGTGCAACGATCTGGCCCTGGTGAGCACGATCGCCATCGGGCTGGATAGGCCCGGCAGCGATCTCGACATCCTCTGCCAGCATCCGGACCCGGCCTTCCTTGCCGCGACACTGGCAGCACAAGGCTGGCAGGTGCGAAGCAAGGGCGAGCAGGTCTGGATCGCCGAACAGCGACGCCACGGGCCCGATGGCCAGTGCTGGCCAGTCGAGCTCTACCTCACCCCTGCTCCCCTCGAGGCGTGTCATGGCTGGCGCCACCTCAGCCTGATGGCCGCCCTGCTTGAGCGCTTTGGCGCCCCCTTCCACCGGGAGGTACTGCGCCTGCGCGTTGATGAAGGGCTCAAGGGGGAAGCGGCCATGTGCCGCCTGCTGGGTCTGTCCGGCGACCCTTACGAGGCGTTGCTGACCCTGGAGGGCGTAAACCTTGCGGGGCTCTGCTGCCCTTCCCTCCCCCACCCGCTCGACGAGCAAGGTCACAGGCCTTGTCCGCCCCCAGGCGGGACTCTCTTACCATGATGCCCAGGAACTCATGAGCACCCTCTTTATCAGTGACATTCACCTCAGCCAAGGCAGGCCCGACATGACGGCGGCCCTGGTGCGCTTTCTGGCCGAAGACGCGCCCGGTGCCGACGCCCTCTATGTGCTGGGGGATCTGTTCGAATTCTGGATTGGGGACGACGACCCCAACCCGCTCCACCGCGAGGTGGCCGATGCCTTTCTCGCCCTGAGCCAGCAAGGGGTGCCCCTCTATTTCATTCACGGCAACCGCGACTTCCTCTTGGGGCACCAGTTTGCCAAACGGGCTGGCATGACCCTGCTCGGCGACCCCTGTGTCATCGAGCTGTACGGTGAGCGGGTGCTGCTGAGCCACGGGGATCTGCTCTGCACCCGGGACGAGGGCTACCAGAAGTTTCGCCGCATCACACAACAGAAGTGGCTGCGCTGGCTCTTCCTGCGCCTGCCGCTCTCGCGCCGCCAGGCCATCGCCCACAAGATGCGCGGCCAGAGCCAGATGGAGAATGCCCAGAAGAGCCAGATCATCATGGACGTGACTCCGGAGGCGGTAGACGAGATGCTGCGCCAGCACGGCTGCCGCCTGATGATCCACGGCCACACTCACAGGCCCGCCATCCACGACTTCACCCTGGATGGGCGTGCGGCGCGGCGCATCGTGCTGGGGGACTGGTTCGAGCAGGGGTCGGTGCTGGTCTGCTCCCCCGCCGGGCAGCGCCTCGACACCCGCGCGCTTGGCTGAGGCCCTCTGCCTGCCATGGTCATGAGCGAGTCTCATATGACCATTTCTGACTCACGCCGTGCTGCGGCGCGATACAAGCTGGATCCCTGCATATACTCTGGTTCTCTGCACACAACGAGGAGAAGACCATGGGATTTCTTACTTGGGTGGTACTGGGGCTGATCGTCGGCATCCTGGCCAAATGGATCATGCCGGGCAAGGATGGCGGCGGTTTCTTCATGACGGTGATCCTGGGGGTGGTCGGCGCCATGGTGGGGGGCTATGTCAGCACCCTGCTTGGGATGGGAACGGTCACCGGCTTCAACCTGCCGAGCATCATCATCGCCACCGTTGGCGCCCTGATCGTGCTGTTTGTCTACAACAAGCTGCGCAGTTGAGACGCAGCCACCCATCGATGCGAGGGCGCCACTGGCGCCCTCGCTGTTTTCAGCCCCGCTGGCGCCAACTTGCTGCGACCACCCGATCTCATCCACTCGTTTCGTCCGTTCGGTGCCGCGCTTGCATTATTTCTAGTTGAGGCGTCTAATAAGCCCCATGCAGACCAATGACCCCCTGCCCCGCCGCCCTCGCGGCCGCCCTGCCCAGCACGGGCACACCTATGCCGATACCCGGGATCTGTTGATCCGCCGGGGCATGGAGCTGCTGACCGAACAGGGCATCGCCGCCACCTCCATCGAGCGGGTGTTGCAGTCGACCGGGATCCCCAAGGGCTCCTTCTATCACTACTTCGCCACCAAGCACGACTTCACCCTGGCGGTCATGGATGCCTATCACCACTACTTCTGCCGCAAGCTGACGCGCTATCTGGAGGATGAGAGCCTGCCCCCCCTGGCCCGTCTTGTTGCCTTCGTCGACAGCGCCTGCCGGGGCATGACCCGGTTTGCGTTCCAGCGGGGCTGCCTCGTGGGCAACCTGGGTCAGGAGGTGGTGCAGCTGTCCCCCGAGCTGCGCCTGCGCCTCGAGCAGATCCTCCTCGACTGGGAGGCGCTGCTTGCCCGCTGCCTGAGGGACGCGGTGACGGCGGGGGAGCTGCCCCCTGATTGTGACTGCCCTGCCCTCGCCCATCAGTTCTGGATCGGCTGGGAAGGGGCCGTGCTGCGCGCACGCCTGGTGGGCGATACCGAGCCCATGCTCTCTTTTCTCAATTTTTTCATGAAGTTAGCAAAGTGATTTTTTTACGAAGATTAATAGTCAGTCAGTCCAATTAATGGGAGTAGACAAGATGTTCAACGGTATTCTGATCGAGAAAGACGAGGCGGGTTATCGCGCCAGCTACCAGAGCCTCTCCGAGGAGATATTGCCTGCCGGGGATGTGACTGTGGCGGTAGAGTGGTCTTCCCTCAACTACAAGGATGGCCTGGCCCTCACCGGCGCCTCCCCTGTGGTACGCCGCTTCCCTCTGATCCCCGGCATCGACTTTGCCGGTACCGTGCTGGAGAGCCAGCATCCCGACTGGCGCCCCGGCGACAAGGTGGTGCTCAACGGATGGGGCGTGGGCGAGACCCACAGTGGCGGGCTGGCAGAGCGGGCACGGGTCCGGGGCGACTGGCTGGTCGCCCTGCCTGAGCGCTTCCAGCCCCGGGACGCCATGGCCATCGGCACCGCAGGGTACACCGCCATGCTCTGTGTGATGGCGTTGGAGAAGCACGGCATCACCCCCGGCGACGGTGACATTCTGGTGACGGGCGCCAACGGCGGTGTGGGCAGCGTGGCGATCACCCTCCTGGCCAAGCTGGGCTATCAGGTCGTGGCCGCCACCGGGCGGCTGCACGAGGCCGACTATCTCAAGTCCCTCGGCGCCGCCGAGGTGATCGATCGCGCCGAACTGGCCACGCCGGGACGCCCGCTGGGCAAGGAACGCTGGGCCGGCGTCATCGACACCGTCGGCAGCCACACCCTGGCCAATGCCTGCGCCACTACCCGCTACGGCGGCGCCGTGGCTGCCTGCGGTCTCGCGGGAGGGATGGACTTCCCCTCCACCGTCATGCCCTTCATCCTGCGCGGCGTCACCCTCTATGGCATCGACAGCGTGATGGTACCGCGCCCGCTGCGCCAGCAGGCCTGGGCCCGACTGGCCGAGGATCTCGACCTGACCCGCCTCCATCTCCTCACCCGGGAAGTGCCCCTCTCCCAGGTCGTGCCCCTGGGGGATGCCTTCCTGGCAGGCCAGGTGCGCGGCCGGATCCTGGTCAATGTCCAGGGGTGATGACTGACGCGATATGAGCCGGCTCGCCTGACCACGTCAGGCGAGCCTCTCCAGGGCATTTCGCAGCCACACGGAACGTCACTCCTCCTTCCCATCGTCCATGACAATGGACAACAGATGCGTTCAAACACTCAAGTGCAGGTTTCCCGGACAGAGGGACCGAGACACCTCTATATGCCGCACCTTCCCGCTGCGCACCCTCCCCCATCGATGCAGACAACCGTCACTCCTCACCGACAAGCCCCTGCCCTGGATACCCGTATTCGCCGACATGAGGCCCTGTTCGCCCACGACTGCGAACCATTGTCTTGCCCACTGACAGACCCCCGTTAAACAATCGATGCATCGAACAAATAATTCAGAATAGGAATACGTTTTATTTATCACCGCATATAATACCAATCAGATTAAAGATGTGATCTAATTGCTCTATTCTGGTTTCACTGTACTCAGTATGTCCGATCCAATCGATTTCTTGGCCCTCGCCAAGGCAGAAACCAACGCCAGGAAACGCATGCGATTCCTGGCGTTAGCACAC
>NZ_JALIHH010000101.1:0-25544 GCF_022869435.1 Aeromonas sp. LsrichE-8G | reverse complement strand
GGGTCTTCAAGTTCGGAGAAGAATTGGGTAAATGCCGCTTGATGGTTCATGACGAAACTCCCGTAAAAGAGAGTATAAGATCACACCCTGTTCGGTCGGTCAAATCCTCATGCCCTGCTTAAAAAACGTTCGCGATCTTGCCCTGGAACCACCCCCAGGCGTTAAATATCGCTTACGCAGCTCAGGGTTGCCATTTTTTGAATTAGGAGATAGGTAGTAAATAAAATGCTGATATTCCCACAACTGCGGGTTTATCATGGTGCCGGGGATGGCCTCCCCCTTTTTGAATAGGTAGGCTGACTGTGTTGTAGTTGCAAGATAAAAGCGTGTAGTCACTAGATCTTTAGATTCCAAAGAGTTTCCAACTAATCGCTTGATACTCACAACGTCTGAATTGGCTATACGGTCACCGACATCAATGCAGTCGAGCCCCCCTCCTATCACGGTTCTATTTCCATCTATATGCGCAACCCAGAATGAACGTAGTGAACCTGTACTAGTTGGAAAACTGCCACGATCTAAGTCATCTAAACAATCTTTTGCTACAGTAGTCCCGCTACTTAAGGTTATCCCCAAGTCTTTAGTCATTGGAGACCCCGTATAATCCCCCCAGAAGCCGGCCCATTTCAGATCCTGGGTGAGCAGACGCATGGCGATACGGCCATTTTCCTGCAACTCGCTCTGATCGAAAGCATCTTCCGTTGTGGCGCGGGAAGTCACGAAGATGCTCAAGCCGCCACCGACCAGAAATACGCCGATCAACATGGCAATCAACCATTCAATCAGGGTGAAGCCGCGGGCATTCATAGTGTGGTCGTCAGTACGAACTGACGCCTCTGTCTGTCTGCTGCATTGCCCAACCCACAACTGTTGCGCACCGCGGCCACTGCAACGGCACCATCGGACAGAGACTCCCGCCCCTGCCAGAAGATCCCTATGGTCAAACTGTTGTTGGCGCCACGAATCACGCAGCCGACCGGAGATTGCAGAGGTGACGCGGCACCGGATACCGCGGTTCCCAGCAGAGACTGCTGCCAGTAGAAGAGGTCCAGTGCCTGCCGCTCAGTCCTGCTGCAATCCGACATGGTGCCATTGTTGTTGGCACAGCTCGGCATATCCAGGATCGCGTTGCCGGATACCACTGTCGTTCCCTGACCAGCCCAGCTGTCTTTGTTGATCCTGGCGCGTTCGACCAGATCATTGGCCAGCCAGTTGGCGATGGTGCGCTGACGCGCTTCGTAGCTGGAAAACTTGGCGGTGACCTGCATGGCAACCAATCCCAGCAAGCCGAAGGAGAGCACCACGGCCGCAATCATCACCTCCAGCAGGCTGAATCCCCTCGTGTGTCGATGGTGCAGTGGTTTCATCGCCTAGTCCCAGCAAGCATTGTTGACGGTATCCCCGAGCCGGGTGGCACTCCGGGTGCCATCCTGGTCGATGGAGAAAATGATGCAGTCGCTGTCTGACCCCTGCGCACCAGAGGCTGTGGCAAACAGGATGTATGTATTGACCCCGGCTGAGATGACCAGGTGATAGAAGCCGGATTCGGAGTTCTCCGAGATATTCAAATCGGCTGCGGATGAGGTATACCGATTGAAGTCCATAAAATAGGTTTCTTGTCTGTTGGCGGCGTCCAACAGCATTTTTTTGGCATCAATTCGGTGGCTGGACAGCAGGTAACGCTGATAGGAGGGATAGGCAATAGTGCCAAGAATCGCCACGATTGCGACGACAATCATCAATTCAATGAGAGAAAAGCCTCGATAGAACCCAATCATAACCCATCCTTGGTGACTGGCGGTTCATATAGTCTAATGCCGGATAGGTCGCAACGACAAATCCGGCATCAGGAACATAACTCTTTATTCTCAGGCCATCCTGGCCACATTCAAATAATTCTAAGCTCGGGCGGCACTTCAAACACCACATTCTCTTCCCGGCCAGGATGCTCGGTCACTATCTTGCCTCCCAGCTCGCGCAGCCGGGCGATGACATTCTGAACAAGCACATCGGGGGCTGACGCACCCGCCGTGACCCCGATACGGGCAACCCCGTCCAGCCATTGCGGCTCAATCATGGAGGCATCGTCGATGAGGTAGGCCTTGGCGCCCACCTTCTCGGCCAGCTCCCGCAGTCGGTTGGAGTTGGAAGAGTTGCGCGATCCCACCACCAGCATGGCGTCCACCAGCCCGGCCATCTCCCGCACCGCATCCTGGCGGTTCTGGGTGGCGTAGCAGATGTCATCCTTGCGCGGCCCCTGGATCTTGGGGAAGTGCGCACGCAAGGCATCGATGACGTCTGACGTCTCATCCACGCTGAGTGTCGTCTGGGTGACGAAACAGAGGTCGTCCGGGTTCTTCACCTTGAGTTTGGCCACATCTTCCGGCGTCTCCACCAGATACATGCCACCCTCACTGTTCTCGTACTGTCCCATGGTGCCGATCACCTCGGGGTGGCCGGCATGGCCGATGAGCACGGCCTCGGAGCCCTTGCGACTGGCGCGATGGACCTCCATGTGCACCTTGGTCACCAGCGGACAGGTGGCATCGAACACCTTGAGGGCGCGGGACTTGGCCATCTCGCGCACCGTCTTGGCCACGCCGTGGGCGGAGAAGATGACGATGCTGTCGTCCGGCACCTCGTCCAGCTCCTCGACGAAGACGGCGCCCGCCTCCTTCAGCTTGTTCACCACGTAGCGGTTGTGCACCACCTCGTGGCGGACATAGATGGGGGCACCGAACTTCTCCAGCGCGCTCTCGACGATGCTGATGGCCCGGTCGACACCGGCGCAGAAGCCACGGGGGTTAGCCAGCAGAATATCCATCAGTGAACCTTCTCCTCGTCATCAACCCCCAGGATCTCCACCTCGAAGGTGACGGTGTGACCGGCCAGGGGGTGGTTGAAATCGACCGTGACCGACATCCCTTCCACCGCCCGGATGATCCCGGGCAGCTCGCTGCCGTTGGGCTGGTCGAACAGTATGATGGTACCTACCTTGGGCTCTACATCGGCACCGAACTTGGCGCGGTCGAGATGGTAGATGTTATCGGGGTTGGAGAGGCCAAAGGCCTCTTCCGGCACCAGGGTGAAGCTCTTGCTCTCCCCTGCTCGCAACCCCAGCAGGCATTGCTCGAAGCTCGGCGTCAGACTGCCGTCTCCCATCCGCAGACGGGCCGGCTTGCCGTGCAGCGCCGTGCTGTCGGCCACCGAGCCGTCTTCCAGTTTGATAGAGAAGTGGAACAGCACGCTGCTGTCCGCAGCAATCGACTGGCTCATGAGGTCGCGTCCTGTTTTTTCTCGCCACGGAAGCCATCCAGCACGATCATGGCGGCACCGATGAAGATGAAGCTGTCCGCCAGGTTGAACGCCGGCCAGTGGGCACGCTGCCAGTAAAAGTCGAGGAAGTCGACCACATGGCCCAGCACCAGCCGGTCAAACACGTTGCCGAGCGCCCCGCCGATGATCAGGCTGTAGGCGATACCGCTCCAGCGCTGGGTCACCGACTGCTTGCGCAACCAATGGATCAGCAGACCGCAGATGGCAAACGCCAGCAGGGCGAAGAACCAGCGCTGCCAGCCCCCCTGATCGGCCAGGAAGCTGAAGGCCGCCCCCTTGTTGTAGACGTGGACCAGGTTGAAGAAGGGGGTGATCTCCACCCCCGGATAGCCAAACGGCAGCAGCTTGACCACGGCGAGCTTGCTCGCCTGGTCCAGTACGAAGGCCAGCACCGCCAGCCACAGCCAACGCAGGCCGGTTTTGTTGTTCATCTCGTTCTGAGTCATGTTCATCAGGCAAATTGACGCGTTTCGCCGTCACCCTCGACGTTGGTGACACAGCGGCCACAGATCTCTTCGTGACCCGCGATGGTGCCCACGTCTTCCACATGGTGCCAGCAGCGGTCGCACTTGGCGGCGGCAGACTGCGCCACGCAGAGCCACAGGTCGTCGCGCTCGGTCGCCACGGCCTCTGCCGGTGCGGCATCGACGCTGACCACCCTGGCCTTGGAGGTGAGCAGCACGAAGCGCAGCTCATCGGCCAGGGCGTTCAGGCGGGCAGCCAGTTCCGGCTTGGCGAACAGGGTCAGTTCGGCCTGCAGGGAGCCACCGATGCGCTTCTCGCCACGGGCCACTTCCAGCGCCTTGTTCACTTCACCGCGCACGGTGAGGATCTCGGCCCAGAACTCGTCGTTCAGCACTTCGCCCGCTTCAAGCCCGAACAGGCCGTCGTACCACTCCTCGGTGAACACGAACTCGCCGCGCTCGCCCGGCAGCAGGGCCCAGATCTCGTCGGCAGTGAAGCTCATGATGGGCGCCATCCAGCGCACCATGGCCTCGGCGATGTGATAGAGGGCGGTCTGGCAGGAGCGACGGGCCAGGCTGTCTGCCTTGGCGGTGTACTGACGATCCTTGATGACGTCCAGATAGAAGGAACCCATCTCGATGGAGCAGAACTGCATCAGCTTCTGGGTCACGCCGTGGAAGTTGTACTCGTCGAACGCGGTCACGATCTCGGCCTGTACCGCTTTGGCACGACCCACGGCCCAGCGATCCACCACCACCATGTCCGCAGGCGCCACCATATCGGTCGCCGGATTGAAGCCGTTCAGGTTGGCCAGCAGGAAGCGAGCAGTGTTGCGGATACGACGATAGGCGTCGGCAGAGCGCTTGAGGATCTCGTCGGAGACGGTCATCTCGCCGGTGTAGTCAGTGCTCGCTACCCACAGACGCAGGATGTCGGCACCCAGCTTGTTCATTACATCTTGCGGGCTCACCACGTTGCCGATGGACTTGGACATCTTGCGACCCTGGCCATCCACGGTGAAGCCGTGAGTCAGCACCTGGTTGTAGGGGGCCTTGTCTTTCATCGCCACACCGATCATCAAGGAGGACATGAACCAGCCACGGTGCTGGTCAGAGCCTTCCAGATACATGTCGGCCGGCTTGCCGTTGAACTCGGGACGGGCATCGACCACGGAGGAGTGGGTAGAACCTGAGTCAAACCAGACGTCCAGGGTGTCGAGCACCTTCTCGTAGTTGTCGGCGTCCGCGCCCAGCAGCTCGGCCTTGTCCAGATCCCACCAGGCCTGGATGCCGGACTGCTCGACCCGCTTGGCCACCTCTTCCATCAGGCGGACGGAATCCGGGTGCAGCTCCTGGGTATCCTTGTGAACGAACAGGGAGATGGGCACGCCCCAGGTACGCTGACGGGAGATGCACCAGTCGGGACGGTTCTCGACCATGGCCTGAATGCGGTTCTTGCCCCAGGCCGGCACCCAGCCGCTCTGGCCGTGCTGGGCAATGCCTTCTTTCTCGATGCGCTCGATCTCTTCGAGGGCGCGCTTGCGCAGACCCTTCTGCTCCATGCTGATGAACCACTGCGGGGTGGCACGGAAGATGATCGGGGTCTTGTGGCGCCAGCAGTGCGGGTAGGAGTGGTTGAACACCTTGTGGTGAAGCAGGGCGCCGCGCTCGGTCAGCACCTCGACCACGGAGGCGTTGGCCTTAAACACGTGCTGGCCGGCAAACAGCTCGGTATCCGGCAGATAGACGCCGTTGCTGCCAACCGGGTTGGCCACTTCCAGGCCGTACTTTTGACCGACCACGAAGTCTTCCTGACCGTGTCCAGGGGCGGTGTGCACCGCGCCGGTACCGGCGTCCAGAGTGACATGGTCACCCAGCACCACCGGCACATCGAAGTGGTAGAAGGGGTGGTTGAAGCGCAGCAGCTCGAGCGCCGCGCCCTTGGCGTAGCCCAGGTTGTGGAACTTCTCGATGCCGGCCCTGTCCATCACGTCCTTGACCAGCTCGGCGGCCAGGATCAGGCGCTCGGGATGCTCGCCCTCCACCTGCACCAGGGCGTAGTCCAGATCGGCGTGCATGGCGATGGCGCGGTTGGCCGGCAGGGTCCAGGGGGTGGTGGTCCAGATCACGGCAGAGATCACGCCCTTGCCGGTGTGGCCTTCGGCGCAATCAAACTTGGCGGCGACGGCAGCCTCGTCGACGGCCTTGAAGCGCACGTCGATGGAGGGGGAGTTCTTGTCGTAGTACTCCACTTCGGCCTCAGCCAGTGCGGAGCCGCAGTCGGTACACCAGTGCACCGGCTTGGAGCCCTTGTGTAGGTGGCCGTTGGCCACGATCTTCGCCATGGAGCGGATGATGTTGGCTTCGGTGCCGAAATCCATGGTCAGGTAGGGGTGTTCCCAGTCACCCAGCACGCCCAGACGGATGAAGTCGGTCTTCTGCGCTTCAATCTGGGTCTTGGCATATTTGCGGCACTCGGCGCGAAACTCGGCGGCGGAAACCTTCTCCCCCGGCTTGCCGACCATGCCTTCCACTTTCAGCTCGATGGGCAGACCGTGGCAGTCCCAGCCCGGCACATAGGGGGAATCAAAGCCGGAGAGGCCCTTGGACTTGATGATGATGTCTTTGAGGATCTTGTTGACCGAGTGACCGATGTGAATGCTGCCGTTCGCATAGGGGGGGCCATCGTGCAGAATGAAAGAAGGCTTGCCCGCTTTGGCGCGGCGAATGGCGCCGTAAAGATCCTGATCGTACCAACGTTTCAGCATGTTGGGTTCGCGCTTGGCCAGATCGCCACGCATCGGAAACTCGGTTTCCGGCAGATTCAGGGTGTGTTTATAGTCGCTCATCAGTCCTGGGTTCCCTTCTTTTCTAAAAGAGTGCTGGGTAAATGAAATTGTGGCAGCCCGAACCAGGCTCGGGCCGCCAGGGCATCTCGTTCGATCTGCTCTTTCAAGGCGGAGAAAGAGTCAAACTTCTGCTCTTCGCGCAGCTTGTGGCGAAGCAGCACCTTGACCTGCTGACCATATAGATCACCAGAAAAATCAAATAGATGTACTTCCAATCTGGCTTGTGTACCGCTCAAGGTCGGCCGTACACCCACATTGGCGACACCGGGGAAGGTCTTGCCGGAACATATCACTTCCACCGCAAACACGCCACCGACCGGGACAACCTGGCGTTTGAGGGCCAGATTGGCGGTGGGAAAACCTATGGTGCGCCCCAGCTTGTCGCCGTGGGCCACCCGACCGCTGATGGCATAGGGGCG
Organism: Aeromonas sp. LsrichE-8G; assembly: GCF_022869435.1. Classification (NCBI taxonomy): domain Bacteria; kingdom Pseudomonadati; phylum Pseudomonadota; class Gammaproteobacteria; order Aeromonadales; family Aeromonadaceae; genus Aeromonas; species Aeromonas sp. LsrichE-8G. The sequence goes on along the minus strand of NZ_JALIHH010000101.1, from coordinate 18,476 downwards.
ACCGAGCATCAGCTCCACCTCCGCCATGCGCCCGGCCCTGAGGGCCTCGCGCACCAGGGTGCTGCTGACCCGCTGACGGGAAAGCTGGAAGCTCTGGGTGCTGATCACCTCGAACCCGAAGCGTCGCCCCGCCTCTTCCAGCAGGTGGAAGTCCCCTTCCCGCCCCTTGCCGAAGCGAAAGTCGTCGCCGACCACCAGATAGTGCACGCCGAGTTTCTCCACCAGCAGTTGCTCGATGAAGGTGCTGGCCTCCTGCTCGGCAAAACGATGGGTGAAACGCACGCAGAGCATGCGATCGATCTGCATTCCCTTGAGGGCTTCGTACTTCTCCCGCCAGCGGCTGAGGCGGGCGGGCGCGGCACTGCCCGCAAACAGCTCCAGCGGCTGGGGTTCGAACAACATGACGCAGGCCGGCAGGCCAAGTTGGGCGGCCTTCTCCTGCAAACGGGCCAACACCGCGTGATGCCCCTGATGAACCCCATCGAAGTTGCCTATGGTCAATACACAGCCCCGGTGACGGGGCTTGATATTGTGAATGCCGCGAATAAGCTCCATCAGTGCCTTGTGCGTTGCTGCCATGGAAATCGGCGGATTATATATCAGGCAGCAGGCAGGGTCAGCCCTGCCGTTGACCCGATTTAGCCATCCCGCTCGCTTCTCGGACTCGGCCAGGAGCATCGCACCTCGTTGGCGGGCCAACTCGACAGCCCCTGAGACCGCTCCCCCATCTCCCCTGTACTGTCCCCCTCCCTTGCAGCTGGCTCCTTATTGCTGACCGGCTCTCAGGTGCCGTGGCCGGATCCCCAATGCCAAGAGGACAATGCCATACAACGCTCCGCCCAGGCAGAGCAGCAGGGTCAACTCCAGGCTGGCCTTGCCCATGCTCCAGGCACCCCATTGGGCGAGATCCGGTGACAGATAGGCCAGAAGCCCCCCCATCAAGACCGTTGCCGCCAAGAGCTTGAGGCAGAACAGCCCGGTGTTGCGGGAAGGGCGATAGACATCCTGCTGATAGAGCCCCTTGAACAGCAGTACGGCGTTCAGCGTGCCGGAGCAGGCGGTCGCCAGCGCCAGCCCGACGTAGCCGAGCGGATAGATGAAAATAAGGTTGCACACCATGTTGGCTACCATGGCCATGATGCCGATACGCACCGGCGTCCTGGTGTCCTGGCGGGCGTAATAACCGGGGGCCAGCACCTTGATGAGCATCAAGGAGAGCAGCCCCGTGGTGGAGGCCAGCAGGCTCGCACTGGACATGCTCACCTCGTGCAGACCGAACTCACCGCGCATGAAAAGTACCCGCAGTATGGGCTCGCGCAGCACGGCGATGCCGACCATGGCTGGCAAGCCGAGCAGCATCACCATGCGTACCCCCCAATCCATGGTGCGAGAGAAATCAGCCGGATCCGCATCCACGTGTTTTCTGGCCAGGGCAGGCAGGATCACCGTGCTGATGGCCACAGCAAAGAGGCCGAGGGGAAACTCCAGCAACCTGTCCGAGTAATAGAGATAGCTGATGGCACCGGTAGCCAGGAACGACGCCAGCATGGTGTTGATCAGCAGGTTGATCTGGCTGACCGACACCCCGAACAGCGCCGGGATCATCAGGGTGCGGATCTTCACCACCCCCGGATGGTGCCAACCCCACTTGGGCCAGACCAGCATGTTGAGCTGGCGCAGAAAAGGATACTGGAACAAAAACTGGACCAGACCGCCGAGGAAGACACCGATCGCCAGGGAGATTTCGGGGCGCTCCATCAAGGGCGCGATCCACCAGGCCGCCGCAATCATGGTGATGTTGAGGAATACCGGCGTGAAGGAGGACACGGCAAAACGGCCAAAGGTATTGAGAATGGCCCCCGCCATGGCGGTGAAGGTGATGAACCAGAGGTAGGGGAAGGTGATCTTGAGCATCAGACTGGCCAGCTCGAACTTCTCCGCCGCCGGTCCGCCATGCAGCCAGTCCCAGAACCAGCCCCAGCCAAAGAGGGCCGTCAGGACACCGGAACCCAGCACCCCGAGCAAGGTGACCACGGTGACGATACCACCCAGGGTGCCCGCCACCGCCGCCAGCAGCTCCCGAACCGCCTGCTCGTCACCATTTTTCTTGTACTCCGTCATCACGGGCACGAAGGCCTGGTTGAATGCCCCTTCGGCAAAGAGACGGCGCAAGAAGTTGGGAATGCGATTGGCGAAGAAGAAGACGTCTGCGGCCACCCCGGCACCGAGCAAATTGGCGATGACCACATCGCGCACCAAGCCCATCACACGGGATGCCAGCGTCATTCCGGACACTATCATGCCGGATTTGATCAATTTCTTACTCAAGACGAGGCCTCTGGAACTGTCGGAAAGAAAAGAATGCTGTTAGAATCGGCCGACAGTTTAACCGTCTCCCATCTGACACACCACCGGGGGGCGGTGTTTATTTGCACAAATCATTTGACAATATGTGGTTGGGAAGGCATATTTCCGGGCCTTTTCAATACACTCGCTAAGACAGTTTTAGGAGTTTTACCTTGGCTAACATCAAATCTGCTAAGAAGCGTGCTCTTCAGTCAGAGAAACGTCGTCAGCACAACGCCAGCCGTCGTTCCATGACCCGTACCTACCTGAAGAAAGTGATCGCTGCCATCGCCTCTGGTGACAAGGCTGCTGCCACTGCCGCTTTCGCTGTTGCTCAGCCGATCATGGATCGTATGGCGACCAAAGGCCTGATCCACAAGAACAAAGCTGCTCGTCACAAGAGCCGCCTGTCTGCCCAGATCAAAGCCATGGCTTAATCAGCATCCGCTGATGAAAGCTGAAAAAACCGGCCTAGTGCCGGTTTTTTATTTGGGGTCGCTACAGTACAGTCTGTGCAACAATCCGATCATCTCGCGCACCTCATGGCTGCGCAGGGAGTAATAGACCGTCTGGGCTTCCTTCCTCGTCGCCACCAGCTCATCCCGGCGCAACACCGCCAGATGCTGCGACATGGCTGACTGGCTCAATCCCAAGACCTCGTTCAGCTCGCCGACCGACAGCTCTCTATCCAGCAACTGGCACAAGATAAACAGCCGCCGTTCATTGGCCAATGCCTTGAGCAGGGTGACGGCACGCCCGGCATTCGCTTCCATTTCTTCCAATTGCATCTCACCCTCCTCTTCCAAGACAGGCATCATAGCGCCGTCACCGTCGATTTAAAACGAGAGGCTTGCTGGCTGAATGGCCGTGAAATCCTCCTGCCCCGCAAAGAGGAAGGAGAAATCACTTTCGCATACCCGCTTGACCGCAGGATGTTGGATCATCCGCTCGGCAAAGATGACGTAATACTCCTCCATCAGATCCTGGGTTTCACCTAGCAGCATCACCTCCTCCCCCTCCAGGATCTCTTCTCGATAGATGGTCGGAGCCATGAAGATGCCCTGGTTGAAGAAACCGAACGCCTTCATCAGCGCCGCATCGTCGAATTCTCCCAGAATGCTGGGGGAAATTCCCTGCTGCTCGAACCACTGGGTCAGTTGACGACCCATGGCGGTACGGCGGCCCGGGATGAGCAACTTGCGCTCTTCCAGGCAAGCAGGGAAAGGCTGGGAGGGCAGAGGCGCCTTGCAGAAGAAACTGACGCCGCATCCCCCCAGGCGCTTGGACAGCAACCCGGCATGCTGGCTGGAGTCCACCGGGCAGTCAGAGAGGATCATGTCGAGCTTGTGCTCGCTCAACTGCTCCAGGAGCAGTTCATGGGTCGACTCGAAGCAGCGCAGGTGAATGGAACCGTCATTGGGGATCACGGAGAGCAGTACCCGGCTGGCAAGACGCTTGGAGAGTGCATCGGCGATGCCGACGTCGAACAGGATCTGGCTCTCCTTGCGGTAATTGACGATATCCAGCATCTCGTAGGAGAGGCTGAACATCTTGTCAGCATAGCGAAACACCAGTTGGCCAAGCTCGGTGGCCTCAAGGGAGCGCCCCTTTCTGATCAGCAACTTGCCGCCAAGACGCTGCTCAAGCAGTTTGATCTGACCGGTCACGGTCTGCGGAGTCAAAAAGAGGGCTTCCGCCGCCTGCGTGACGGAGCCCTTCTTCTGAGTCATCCAAAAATAGTAGAGATGGTTGTAGTTAAGGTGTGACATCCGATGGGGTTCCCGCGCTAGGCGGGCTCCGGTAGCAGCTGAGTTCAACCGCCAGAATGTCATACATGTCGCTGATCGAGTCAACCTTGTTCGCGTCGAACTGTGCCTGCAGATGGGCCTTGAGACGACCGGCATCCGGCATTCGCTCGGTGCAATAGCGCTTGTTGGACAGCTTGACTCGCTCGCCGGCACGACTGCTCAGTGCCCGTTCGGCGAAGGTCTCTCCGAACCGGGCTTTTACCTGAGAGTCCCCCAGCATGAGTGCGCTGTCGACCACCCCGTTGAGATAGGCAGAACAACTTGCCGAGGTGGCATCCCGCTGACAATCGGCCAGACTATCTGCCCAGAGTGCAGGGCTCGCCAGCATGACTAACCATCCTAGTTTTCTCATAACCCCTCCGTACTTTGATTCGCCTCCCGATTGGGCAGCGATATCCGCAGGGCGATGTAACCGATCACGGCCGCGAGTGTGGAACCTGCCAGGATCCCGAGGCGCGAGTAGCTGCCGTAGTCCAGTCCGCCATGCTCGAATGCCAGCGATGCGATAAACATCGACATGGTGAAGCCGATGCCACACAGGATGCTGACGGCAAAGATCTGTCTGAAGTTCACTCCTTGCGGCAATTGGGCAATGCCTGATTTCACAGCCAGCCAGCTGATGGTGAAAATCCCGAGCGGCTTGCCGACGAAGAGCCCCAGGATGATCCCCATGGGGAGCGGATTGAGCAGAGCCGAGAAGTTGATCCCCTCCAGCGATACCCCGGCGTTGGCGAAAGCGAACAGCGGCAGGATCAGGAAGGCGCTCCAGGGGTGCAGCCCATGCTCCAGATGCTTGAGTGGCGATGCGTAACGCTTGCCGTTGAGGGGGATCATGAAGCCCACGATGACCCCCGCCAGGGTCGCATGGACACCGGACTTGAGCACGGCAACCCAGAGCACCAGGCCGACCAGCATATAGAGTCCAATCCTGTCCTCACCACGGCGATTCATCCAGAGCAAGGTCAGGGTGGCCACCACACCTATCGCCAGCGCAGTCAGCGACAGTTGCTGGGTGTAGAAGAGGGCAATGATGATGATGACCCCCAGATCGTCCATGATGGCCAGCGCCAGCAAGAAGACCTTGAGGCTGGTCGGTACCCGCTTGCCCAGCAGCGCCATGACCCCGAGAGCGAAGGCGATGTCGGTTGCGGCCGGAATCGCCCAGCCAGCACGGGTAGCCTCGTCTCCGTAGTTGAAGAAGCTATAGATGAGGGCCGGTGCCAACATCCCACCCACGGCGGCAATGGCCGGGAAGGTTGCCTGCACCCGGGAGGAAAGCGCCCCCTCCAGCATCTCTCGCTTCACCTCGAGACCCACCAGAAGGAAGAAGATCGCCATGAAGCCATCGTTGATCCAGAGCAGCAGCGGCTTGTTGATGTCGAGCGCCGCGATGCGAACCTGCACCTCGGTATTGAGGAAGCTCTGATAGTGTTGCGCCAGCGCCGAATTGGCCAAGCCGATGGCAAGCAGGGCGGCCAGGATCAGAATGATCCCGGAAGCAGACTCCAGTTTGAGAAAACGCTTGAATACATCGCTCATATCTAACTACCCATAAGATTCCATTTTTTCAGTATAGGGCCCGAGTAGCTCAATGAAAAATCGTTTCTAACGGCCGATAACAACGAAAAAACCGAAAGCAAAACAGATAATGCCTGCTATAAGCCGGTTACTACCCTCTTTCAAGAGCCTTCTCTCCACCCGGAACACCGCATATAAATTCACATAAAATGCAAAAGGCGCCCGCAGGCGCCTCTAACAGCTGAGTGTCAATTCATCGTCACCTGAGTGACGGGACTCGCCCCAGGCTCATTACTTACTCAAATAGCGACAGGCGCCTTGATCCCAGGATGGGGATCATAGCCCTGGATCTCGAAATCCTCGAATCTGTAATCGAAGATGGAGTCAGGTTTGCGCTTGATCACCAGTTGTGGCAGGGGGCGCGGCTCGCGGGTGAGTTGCAGTGCGGTCTGCTCCATGTGGTTGGAATAGAGGTGCACATCGCCACCGGTCCAGACAAAGTCCCCCACTTCCAGATCGCACTGCTGCGCCATCATGTGGGTCAGCAGCGCATAGCTTGCAATGTTGAACGGCAGGCCAAGGAAAACATCACAACTGCGCTGGTAGAGCTGGCAGGAGAGCTTGCCATCCGCCACATAGAACTGGAAGAAGGCGTGGCAGGGTGCCAGCGCCATTTTGTCCAGCTCGCCCACGTTCCATGCGGAGACGATGATGCGGCGGGAATCCGGGTTGTGCTTGATGTCATCCACCGCTTTCTGGATCTGGTCGATGACGGATCCATCGGCCGCTGGCCAGGAGCGCCACTGGGCACCATAGACAGGCCCCAGATCACCGTGCTCGTCGGCCCACTCATCCCAGATGCTGACACCGTGCTCTTTCAGATAGGCGGTGTTGGTATCGCCATTGAGGAACCAGAGCAGCTCATGAATGATGGAGCGCAGGTGGCACTTCTTGGTGGTCACCAGCGGGAATCCTTCCGCCAGATTGAAGCGCATCTGATGACCGAACAAGGAGACTGTCCCGGTGCCGGTGCGATCGGATTTGACGGTCCCTTCATCCAGAATTTTCTGCATCAGGTCGAGATAGGCACGCATTACTTCGCCTCCTTCGGTGCATTGCCGAACAGACGGGGCTGCTTGTAGGCGGCCCAGACCATGAGCCCCCCCGCCACTATCATCGGGGTAGAAAGGATCTGACCCATGCTGATCTCATTGAAGTAGAGACCCAGCTGGCTGTCTGGTTGACGAACAAACTCCACCAGGAAGCGGAACAGACCGTAGAACAGCAGGAACATCCCGGAAATGGCGCCACGGGGTGGGTGCTTGCGCCAGAACAGGTTCAGGATGATGAAGAGCACCACCCCTTCCAGCGCGAACTGGTAAAGCTGGGACGGGTGACGCGGCTCGGGCCCAGCCTCGGGGAAGATGATGGCCCAGGGGACATCGGTCACCCGACCCCACAGCTCGCCGTTCATAAAGTTGCCGATGCGGCCGACGCCGAGGCCAAACGGAATCAGCGGCGCCACGAAATCCGCCACGGTGAAGAAGTGGCGCTGGGTTTTGTGGGCAAACCAGATCATGGCGGTGATCACCCCGATGAGGCCACCGTGGAACGACATGCCACCGGTCCATATCTTGAACAGATAGGTCGGGTCTGCGAGGAAGAGATCGAAGTTATAGAACAGCACGTAACCGATGCGCCCTCCCAGGATCACCCCAAGGAAGCCGTAGAACAGCAGGTCGGATACCTCGTTGCGGGTCCAGCCGCTATTGGGTGCATCGGCGCGGCGACCTGCCAGCCACATGGCGAAGGCAAAACCGAACAGGTACATGAGACCATACCAGCGTACCGATAATGGTCCCAAACTGAATGCTACGGGATCAATCTGCGAGAAAACCCAATATCCGTCGTGCTGCATAGGCGGCCCCAATCATAAGAAAAGCCGCATTCTCCGATCATTCTTACGCAGTAACAAGGTGGAATATCAATCGGGCAGCCTGACCTTGTGCCCAGCCCGCAGCAATCCGCCCAGACCGTGCTCTTCCAGATATCGGGCAAACAGGCCCCGCAGCACGTGAGGATTGTCATGCTTGAGACCATCCGCCATCAGCGCCTTCAACTCGCCAAGGTCGGATTGCCGCAGCACGTATTTGATACGGGAGATGTTGTGGGTATTCATGCTGAAACGACGATAGCCCATGGCCAGCAGCAGCAGCACTCCGACCGGATCGCCAGCCAGCTCGCCACAAACAGAGACCGGCTTGTGATAGCGCCGGGAGGCATCGACCAACAGTTGCAAAGCGCGGATCACCGCGGGATGGAAGGCATCGTAGATGCTGGCGACACGGGCATTGTTGCGATCCACCGCCAGCAGGTACTGGGTCAGGTCGTTGCTGCCCACAGACCAGAAGTCGATGAGCGGCGCCATCTCCGGCAGGATGTACAGCGCGGAGGGGACTTCGATCATCACCCCGAGACTGGGGTAGCGGATCACCGCATCGCGGCTGGCCGCTTCTTCCGACACCTCGCGCCACGCCTGATCCAGCAGACGACGGGAGGCCTTGATTTCACTGACGCTGCTGATCATCGGCAGCATGATGGCCAGATTGTCCAGCCCTTCGCTGGCCCGCAACATGGCCTTGAGCTGCACCAAGAAGAGTTCGGGGTGATCCAGGGTGAGCCGGATCCCCCGCCAACCAAGGAAGGGATTTTCCTCCACGATGGGGAAATAGGGCAGTTGCTTGTCCCCCCCCACGTCCAGAGTCCGCATGCAAACCGGGCGATCCCGATAGGTTTCCAGGATCCCGCGATAGCGGGCAGTCTGCTCCCACTCCGAAGGGAAGCTGTCCTGCAGCATGAAGGGAATTTCGGTGCGATAGAGCCCGACCCCGTCCGCCAGATGATTGAGGGAGATCTCGGTATCCGCACTCAGCCCTGCGTTGAGCAGCAGAGAGACCTTGGTGCCGTCGGCAGTCTCGGAGGGCTGGCTGTCGACGCTACGCACCAGGGTGTCGAGTGCCCGCTCCTCACTCAGCAGTTGCCGGTACTCGGTCAGGATCACCTGGTTGGGTTCGATGAAGAGATCGCCGCTGTAGCCATCGATGACCAGAGTGCGCCCGCCGATGTCACCGAGGGGCAGATCCACCCCCATGATGGCCGCCACCCCCATGGCACGGGCCAGGATGGCGGCATGGGAGTTGGTCCCGCCCTTGAGCGACACCACACCGCTCAGAAATTCCCTCGGGATCTCCGCAAGGATGGTGGCCGTCACTTCATCGGCGACCAGCACCACGGGTTCGCCGATGGTGAGCTGCTCGGGTTCGTCCTGCACCAGCCGGCTGATGAGCCGCTGGGCGATGTCTTTCACATCGGTGGAGCGCTCCCGCAGATAGGGATCCTTCATCCCCTTGAACTGCTCTATCAGCCGATCGCTGATGAGTTTGACCGCCGAGATCGCCGTCCAGTGTTCCTTGCTGACCTTGTTGCGGATGGGCTTGATGTAGCCGGGATCGTTCAACAGGTGCAGATAGATGTCGAAGATGGCGACCGAGTCCTGGCTGTAGCTCTCGCGAAAGCGCAGTGCCAGGCTCTCCAGATCATGGCGCACTTCCTCCACCGCCAGCTCGAGACGGGCAAGCTGCTTGGCATGATCCTCGTCCTTGCGCGGTGTGATGGTATTGAGCGCCTTGCGCGGACGCCACACCCAGGCCTTGGCGATGGCGATGCCACTCGCCCCGGCAATACCGCGCAGCGGCTTGCTCCAGTCGGTCTTCTGCAGCCACCCCTTGGCCTGGGCCTGGGCGATGCGGGCAGCCAGCTGAGCTGCCAGGGTGACCATGAAGGACTCCTCCCCCTCATCGAAGAGGCGGCTCTCCTTCTGCTGCACGACCAGAATCCCCACCACCTGACGCTGATGCATGATGGGAGCGCCGAGGAAGGAGCGAAACGCCTCTTCCGCCACATCGGGCAGGAACTTGAAACTGGGATGGGAGGGGGCATCGGCCAGGTTGATCAGCTCTTCACGCTGACCCACCAGACCGACGATACCCTGCTCGAACGGCAGGGTGGCCTTGCCCACAGCCGATTCGGCCAGACCATCGGTCGCAGCCAGTCGATAGCGGCGCATGTCGGGCTCGGCCACGTAGACGGAGCAGCAGTCCACCGTCATGGCGAGCCGGGTCTGGCTCACCAATGCTTGCAAGGCCTGTTCGAGGGTGTTGGCCTCGGCCATGCTTTCCACGATGCGTCTGAGTTCCGTCAGCAACTAGTTGTGCTCCTTAACGCGAGCGGTTGCGCCGCCCATCTTTTCGGTTAGCCTGCACCACGGGGACTGGCATGGCCAGCGGGGCAAACTCCTTCATCACCCGGCGGTAAACCTCCCGCTTGAAGGAGACGACCTGACGAACCGGGTACCAGAAGCTGACCCAACGCCAATCATCAAATTCCGGGTGACCATGACAGCCAAACTGGATCCTGGACTCTTTGCCAGGATCGAGCTGCAACAAAAACCATTTCTGCTTCTGGCCAATACAGACCGGTGAACTGTCCCAGCGGACGAGTCGTTTGGGTAAGCGATACTTCAGCCAGTTGCGACTGGTCGCCAGTATGGTCACATCGTCCTGCTTGAGGCCTATCTCCTCATACAGCTCACGATACATGGCCTGTTCCGGCGATTCACCATCATCAACCCCCCCCTGCGGAAACTGCCAGGAGTGCTGCCCATAGCGCTTAGCCCACAATACTTGTCCGTCACGGTTACAGATCACGATGCCGACATTGGGACGAAATCCGTCACCATCTATCACGTGATCACCTTATAAAGGCTGAATCTATAACGAGATTGTTCCACATTCACCCCGTGGCGGCAAACAGGGACTGTCATCTTCCATTCATGAATAACTTGGCATTTCAAGCAAAGTTATAAACAAATTGAAGGTTCATGCTAGGCAAGTTGCCCACCCAGACTGTGCATAAACCTGTGATCAAGCAGGTATATACAGTAGTTTTATACTGTGGCATTGCACGGAAGCATATCATACCCGATTCACTTAAAAACAAAATATACATTTAAATACATAAGGTTATAGTTTAATTGCTGGATCAAGATCCATGTCTTTTGCCTAAGAGGATCCAGCCTGTCAATTGTGAACAAGTTCGACTGCTCAAAGATCCACCAAGACGGATTTATCCACAGATATGGCGCATTATCTGCACCGAAATGGCGCTGAAAATTGGCGTACTCTCACATTTATTTCTGGTGCCACGCTTCCTTTCACCACTTTACGCCAGTTATCCAAGATTTCTGTGGATAACTGTGTGCAACAGCTCGCACAAACCCTTGGACAACTCGTTTATGCGGGGATCCGGCGGGCCAACATACTGGATAAATAAAGTAAAAACCTTTAAAATCATTTAGATATGTTGAATTCTGTCACCCATGTCTCCCTGTGTATAGTCGGGCGAGGATCGGTTACAAAATCAGCGATACCATGCAAGGATCCGTATTGCGATGTCTATTATCTCCAGAGGAGCCCTCATGCCCGCCAATCCCCAGTCAGAACAAGAGCTGCTCAGTCGAGCCTACGCCATGGCGGGCTTCACTCTGGCCCAGCTTGCCGCAACGGCAGGCATCCCCGTACCGCGGGATCTCAGGCGTGACAAGGGCTGGACAGGGCAGTTGATCGAGTGGCAGCTGGGGGCCAGTGCAGGTAGCCGTCCCGAGCAGGATTTTCCGGATCTCGGTATCGAGCTCAAGACGATCCCCGTCGATCCTCAAGGGCGCCCGCTGGAAACCACCTTTGTCTGCGTGGCCCCCCTCATCGGGGTCAGCGGCCAGCGCTGGGAGGAGTCGAACGTGCGCAACAAGCTGTCGCGGGTGCTCTGGATCCCGGTGGAAGGCAGCCGCGACATCCCTGTCGGCGACCGTCGCGTCGGCATGCCGCTACTATGGAGCCCGAATGAAGAGGAAGAAGGACTGCTGCGCCAGGACTGGGAAGAGCTGATGGACATGATAGTGCTGGGGGAAGTGGAGCAGATCAGCGCCCGCCACGGCCTGGTATTGCAGCTGCGCCCCAAGGCGGCCAACAGCAAGGCGCTGACCCGCGCCATCGGCCGCAATGGCCAACCCATCATGACGCTACCACGGGGCTTCTACCTCAAGATCGAGTTCACCCATCAGCTCCTGAAGCGCCATTTTGCCCTCCCCCTTTGATCCTGTTTATCAACATCCTTGTCATAAAGTGATATAAAAATAACCAGCACTACTTTCTTCGCAGCCAGTGACAAGGAGTCCATATGCCGATCAACAAGCAATTCCTCAAATCCCGTCCCGAGGTCAAGGTGACCTTTGCCGTCGAAAAGGAGGCCGCCGGTGATGCCGAGCAGGTCTTGCTGCTGGGTGAATTCAGCCAGTGGCAGCCCATTGAACTGAAGAGGATGAAAAACGGGGAGTTCAAGGCGACACTCAACCTGCCGACCGATGGCCCCAGCCATTTCGAGTATTGCTATCAGCTAGTGCAACCCGATGGTGAAACCCTTTATGACAACGACTGGGAGGCGGACGACTACGTGCCTGGCCCCTTCGGGCGTGACAACTCTGTGGTGCGGGTCAGCCAGCCCAGTTGAGCCAATACCCCGCACACGGATACAAAAAAGGCTCGCCATTGGCGAGCCTTTTCACTACCTGTCGAGCTTTTCGCCGACATACCGACACCAATTCGAATCGAATTAGTTGAGCTTCTCTTTGATACGAGCAGCTTTGCCGGACAGGTTGCGCAGGTAGTACAGTTTGGCGCGGCGAACATCACCACGACGCTTCAGTTCTACACTGTGGATCAGCGGAGAGTGAGTCTGGAATACACGCTCAACACCTTCACCGTTGGAGATCTTGCGAACGGTGAAAGCAGAGTGCAGACCGCGGTTACGCTTGGCAATCACGATGCCTTCGAAAGCCTGCAGACGCTCTTTACCACCTTCTTTAACACGAACTTGAACACGTACGGTGTCGCCCTGGGCAAAAGCCGGGATGTCGGTACGCAGTTGCTCTTGTTCAAGCTGCTGAATAATCTTGCTCATTGTCTTTCCTTACCTAGGATAAACTGAAAACTCTACTTAACGCTGTCACGCACTTCGCGGACATACTCGGCAAGAAGTGATTCTTGCTCGTCAGTCAGAGCTAGGTTGTTAATAAGTTCCGGCCTTCTCTGCCAGGTTCGTCCGAGCGATTGCTTGAGTCGCCAGCGCCGAATCACTTCGTGATTGCCGCTTGTCAGCGCCTCGGGCACCGTCAGCCCATCCAACACCTCCGGCCGAGTATAGTGGGGATGATCCAGCAGCCCATCCGTGAAGGAGTCCTGCTCGGCACTGGCCTGATCACCCAAGACCCCCGGGACCAGACGCGAAACCGCATCGATCAGGGTCATGGCAGGCAACTCGCCGCCACTTAACACGTAATCTCCGATAGACCACTCTTCGTCGACTTCGGTTTGTATCACGCGCTCATCGATACCTTCGTATCGACCGGCGACCAGAATCAGTTTCTGATTCGTCGCCAACTCGGTCACGCCCGCTTGAGTCAGCTTGCGTCCCTGAGGAGAGAGATAGATGACTTTCGCCCCGTCTCCCGCCGCTTGCTTGGCTGCATGAATGGCATCACGCAGCGGCTGAACCATCATCAACATGCCGGGCCCACCACCATAAGGACGATCATCGACCGTACGGTGTTTGTCGTGGGTGAAGTCCCGAGGGTTCCAGCACTCAATTTGCAGCAGGCCACTCTTGACGGCCCGACCCGTTACCCCGTGCTCGGTAATGGCTCGGAACATTTCCGGGAAGAGGCTAATGACCCCAATCCACATAAGAAACCTCCGGCACCCGTGTTAGCGCGGGAAACTAGAAACCAGGATCCCAATCAACTTCGATTGTTCGAGCAGTCAGATCAATATTCTTGATCACCTGCTCTTCCAGGAACGGTATCAACCGCTCCTTTGCACCAAAGGCATCTTTTACATTGGCCTCAACCACCAACACATCGTTGGAGCCGGTTTCCATCAATTCGGTCACCTTGCCCAGGTCGTATCCCTTGGTGGTTACCACGGTGCAACCAATGAGGTCACGCCAGTAGAACTCCCCTTCGGGCAACGCAGGCAACAGATCGGCGGGGACGCCAATCTCGACGTTGGTCAATGCCAGGGCATCCTCACGCACATCGATACCATCGAGTTTGCAGATCAGACCCTTGTTGTGACGCTTCCAGGATGACACCCGGATTTCACGCCACGCCCCGTTCTGATTGATCAGCCAGGGGTTGTAATCGAAAATCGCTTCGGCAACATCGGTGAAGGAGTTCACTTTAAGCCAGCCCTTGATTCCGTAAACGGTCCCCAGGGTGCCCAGAACTACAGGTTTTTCCACCTTAACTCCCTACCGTTTGGCTGATTAAGCAGCTTTGGCAGCGTCTTTGATCAGCTTGGCAACGCGGTCAGAAACAGCGGCACCAGTAGCAACCCAATGCTCGATACGAGCCAGGTCCAGGTTCAGCTTTTCAGCGTTACCAGCAGCAACCGGGTTGAAGAAACCGACGCGCTCGATGAAACGACCGTCACGGGCGTTACGGCTGTCAGCAACTACTACCTGGTAGAACGGACGCTTTTTCGCGCCACCACGTTGTAAACGAATGGTTACCATATCGTCCTCATAAACATCTAATGAACAAGGCCTGCAAATACGCAGACCCTAGCTTAAAATAAGCCGCGTAATTCTACTTGGATTCGTAATAATTGCAACCAAGCCAGCTATTTTTTGCGCAGGGATTGGCATGAAAAAGGCTCACCAGGGTGAGCCTTTCTGCCTGACCAGCAGGAAAATCAGAACGGACCGCGACTGCCACCACCGAATCCGGGGGGCAGCATGTTCTTCATCTGGCCCATCATCTTGCGCATGCCGCCCTTGCCGGACATCTTCTTCATCATGCGCTGCATCTCGGTGAACTGCTTGAGCAGCTTGTTCACATCCTGGACCTGCATGCCGGAGCCCGCAGCGATGCGGCGCTTGCGGGAGCCCTTGATGAGATCGGGATGGGCACGCTCTTTCGGCGTCATGGAGCTGATAATGGCCTCCATCCGCACGGTGAGCTTGTCATCCATCTGATCCTTGATGTTGTCCGGCAGGCCGGACATGCCGGGCAGCTTGTCGAGCATCCCCATCATGCCACCCATGTTGCGCATCTGGGCCAGCTGCTCACGGAAGTCTTCCAGGTCGAAGCCCTTGCCGCTCTTGACCTTGCTGGCCAGCTTGGCCGCCTTCTCTTTATCGACGTTGCGCTCCACCTCTTCGATGAGAGAGAGCACATCCCCCATGCCGAGGATGCGGGAGGCGAGACGATCCGGGTGGAACGGCTCCAGCGCGTCGGTCTTCTCGCCCATACCGATGAACTTGACCGGTTTACCGGTGATGTGACGCACCGACAGTGCGGCACCACCGCGGGCATCACCGTCTGCCTTGGTAAGGATCACACCGGTGAGCGGCAGCGCTTCGTTGAAGGCCTTGGCGGTATTGGCAGCATCCTGGCCTGTCATGGCATCCACCACGAACAGGGTTTCGACCGGCTTGATGGTGGCGTGCAGATCCTGGATCTCCGCCATCATTTCGCCATCGACGTGCAGACGACCGGCAGTATCGACGATCACCACGTCATAGAACTTCTTGCGCGCTTGATCGATGGCGGCAGTGGCAATGGCGATCGGTTTCTGGCTGGCATCACTCGGGAAGAAGTCGACACCGATGTCGCCCGCAAGGGTCTCAAGCTGCTTGATCGCCGCCGGACGGTAGACGTCCGCACTGACCACCAGCACCTTTTTCTTGCTGCGCTCCTTGAGCAGTTTGGCCAGTTTGCCGACCGTAGTGGTCTTACCGGCCCCCTGAAGACCTGCCATCAGGATGATGGCCGGCGGCTGGGCAGCCAGGTTGAGCTGTTCGTTGGCCTCCCCCATCACGGTGACCAGTTCGCCATGGACTATCTTGATGAAGGCCTGGCCCGGACTCAGGGATTTGGCCACTTCCTGGCCCACGGCACGTTCCTTGACGCGCGCCACGAAATCGCGCACCACCGGCAGGGCGACGTCCGCCTCGAGCAACGCCATGCGGACTTCGCGCAGGGTATCCTTGATGTTCTCTTCGGTCAGACGGCCGCGGCCGCTGACGTTGCGCAGGGTGCGCGAGAGTCGTTCAGTCAAATTCTCAAACATGACGCTTTCCGGTTTTTGGCGTGACACTGGGGGCATTATACCCCGGTCAGCACTCTAGGGACGATTACTCGCCGCTTGCCGCGGCGGCCTGCCATCGAACGGGCAGGTCAACAAATGGAGGGCAGTATACCCCAGTCAACGCCGGAGGACGATTATTCGCCGCACGGTGACCATCAACGCCTACTTATATGTGGGCAGTTAGCCTCTGGCACAACTGGCGAGCATATCTTGTGCAAGGTATACTGCCCCTCTTATCCATAAAGCTTGTTTGACAACGACCTGGTTATGATCGTGATCTCTGTTCTGGCCCTGGCGTTTTACCTGCTGGCCATCATCGCCTCACTGCACCTGCTGCTCAGCGCCAAGCCCGTCGGGCAAGTATCGCTGTTCGCCTGTGTCGGCCTGGCCCTGACCGCCCATGGCATGGCGGTGGGCAGCGAAGTGCTGGCCACCCATTCCGGCCAGAATCTCAGCATGTTGAACGTGGCGTCCCTGGTCAGCCTTATCATCAGTTGCTTCATGACCTGCGTCACCCGACGCTTCAACGGCTGGATCCTGCTGCCCGTCGTCTACAGTTTTTCAGCCCTGCTGCTGGCAGCCAGCGCGCTCATTCCCGGGCGCTACATCACCCATCTGGAAGCGCACCCCCAGTTACTGCTGCACATAGGCCTCGCGCTGATGGCCTATTCGGTACTGATGATCGCCTGCTTGTTTGCCCTCCAGCTTGCCTGCCTGGACAGGCAACTGAAATCCAGAAAGATCAGCCACCTGCCAGCCATGCCACCCCTGATGACGGTGGAGAAACGCCTGTTTCAGCTCATTTCCGCAGGTCTGCTGCTGCTGACTCTCTCCATCGCATCCGGCCTGTTCTTCCTGGAAGACATGTTTGCCCAGGGCAAGTCCCACAAGGCCATCCTCTCTATCCTGGCCTGGTGCGTCTACGCTCTGCTGCTCTGGGGTCACCATACCCGTGGCTGGCGCGGCCGCAAGGTCATCATGCTGAGCCTCATCGGCAGCTTCATCCTGACACTGGCCTATTTTGGCAGCCGCTTCGTCAAGGAAGTGCTGCTTAGCTGACGCACGAACATTCCCCAACCATCCTTACAGGAGCCCTTCTTGGACAGTATCTCAACGAGTACATTGCTGATTGTTCTCGTTATCTTGATCCTTTTGTCAGCCTTCTTCTCCAGTTCCGAAACCGGTCTAATGTCGCTCAACCGCTACAAGCTTCGGCATCTGGCCCAGACCAAGCACAAGGCTGCCCGCCGGGTCGAGAAGCTGCTGGCCAGGCCGGACCGCCTGCTTGGCCTCATTCTCATCGGCAACAATCTGGTCAACATCCTGGCCTCCGCCATCGCGACCATCGTCTGCATCCGGCTGTTCGGGGATCTCGGCGTCGCCATTGCCACCTTCGGGCTGACCCTGGTGGTGCTGGTATTCGGGGAAGTCACCCCCAAGACACTGGCGGCCATGTTCCCCGAGCGGATAGCCTACCCTGCCTCCTGGATCCTCAAGGGGCTGATGGTGCCGTTCACCCCCCTTGTCTGGCTCATCAACAGCATCACGAACCTGCTGCTGAAACTCTTGCGTCTAGAGCACAACAAGGATGACTCCCTCAATTCCGAAGAGCTGCGCACCATCGTCAACGAGGCGGGCAATCTCATTCCCAAGCACCACCAGGAGATGCTGATAAGCATCCTGGATCTCGACAAGATGACGGTGGAGAACATCATGGTCCCGCGCAGCGAGATCTCCGCCATCGACATCAATGACGACTGGAAGATCATACTGCGCCAGCTGGCCCACTGCGCCCACACCAAGATCCTGCTCTATCGCGACAATATCGATGACGTCGTCGGCTTCCTGCACTCACGGGATGCCCTGAGACTGGTCGCCCGGGATCAGTTCAGCAAGTCCAGCCTGCTGCGGGAAGTCGACCCCATCTATTTCATCCCCCAGGGGACCCCCCTCAACGTGCAGTTGGCCAAGTTCCAGCGCAACAAGGAGCGAATTGGCCTTATCGTCGACGAATATGGCGATATTCAGGGGCTGATCACCCTGGACGACATCCTGGAAGAGATTGTCGGTGACTTCACCACCTCCATGACACCGACCCCGAGTGACGAGATCCATCCCCAGCCGGACGGCTCCTTCCTGGTCGAAGGCTCCGCCAGCATCCGCGAGCTGAACAAGGAGATGGACTGGCACCTGCCCATGGACGGCCCACGGACCCTCAATGGCGCCATCCTGGAGTACCTTGAGGAGATCCCCCAACCCAACATCAGTGTCAGGCTGGCGGGCTACCCTATCGAGATTCTCGAAGTGGAGAACAACATGGTGAAGATGGCGAGGATCATGCCGCACCTGTACCGGGACGATTCAGGGTACGAGGATTGAAAAAAGGCTGCCGATGGCTAATGCCAGTCAGTTAAGCCTGACTGGCATTGTTTTTACTAGGTTTTCTCGTCGCATACTTCTGTGGTTTGGCTTTGATGCACCTTGGGTAACTTCGTTCTCGGCGGGCGGGTAACTTGAACTGCTCTGCCTGTTTGTCCAACTC
>NZ_JALIHH010000099.1:2696-80157 GCF_022869435.1 Aeromonas sp. LsrichE-8G | reverse complement strand
GAGTTGGACAAACAGGCAGAGCAGTTCAAGTTACCCGCCCGCCGAGAACGAAGTTACCCAAGGTGCATCAAAGCCAAACCACAGAAGTATGCGACGAGAAAACCTAGTAAAAACAATGCCAGTCAGGCTTAACTGACTGGCATTACGCCATCAGGCGCCCTTTTTTATTGCTTGCGATAACCCTTGTCAGGCCTGCAGCCAGCTCTCGATGCGGGTCTGAATGCCCACGCTGTCCAGCCCCAGCAGGGCGTAGATCTCATCCTGGGTGCCCTGCTCGATGAAGCGGTCCGGCAGGCCGAGGTTGAGCACCGGTTTGCACTGCTTGCAGCCCATCAGCAGCTCGTTCACCGCAGAGCCTGCACCGCCCATGATGGCGTTGTCCTCGAGGGTGACGAACTGATCGTGGGAGGCGGCCAGAGAGAGCACCAGCGCCTCGTCCATGGGTTTGACGAAGCGCATGTCCACCAGGGTGGCATCCAGCGCCTCGGCGGCTGCTCTGGCCTGTTGCAGCAGGGTGCCGAACGCCAGGATGGCGGTCCCCTTGCCCTCGCGAACGACGCGTCCCTTGCCGAGGGGCAGGGCCTGCATCTCGCTCTCGGCCTGGATACCGGTGCCGCTGCCACGGGGGTAGCGCACCGCCACTGGCCCGTTGCACAGATAGCCGGTGTAGAGCATCTGGCGGCACTCGTTCTCGTCGGACGGGGTCATCACCACCATGTTGGGCACGGTGCGCAGGAAGCTGATGTCGAACGCCCCCTGATGGGTCGGGCCGTCGGCCCCCACCAGACCGGCCCGGTCGATGGCGAAGAGCACCGGCAGGTTCTGCAGCGCCACGTCGTGGATCAGCTGGTCATAGGCCCGTTGCAGGAAGCTCGAATAGATGGCGACCACGGGTTTCTGGTCGGCGATGGCGAGACCGGCGGCGAAGGTGACCGCATGTTGCTCGGCGATGGCCACGTCGAAGTAGCGATCCGGATATTGCTGGCTGAATTTCACCAGACCGGAGCCTTCGCGCATGGCGGGAGTGATGCCGACCACGCGCTCGTCCTTGGCGGCGATATCGCACAGCCACTGACCGAAGATGGCGGAGAAGGTGGGTTTGCCACCGGCACTCTTGGGCAGGGCACAGTCATCCGGGTTGAATTTGGGGACGGCGTGATAGCCGATGGGATCTTTTTCCGCCGGCTCGTAGCCCTTGCCCTTTTTGGTCTTGACGTGCAGCAGCTGGGGACCCTTGAGGTTGCGCATGTTGCGCAGGGTTTCGACCAGGGCATGGATGTCGTGACCGTCGATGGGGCCGATGTAGTTGAAGCCGAACTCCTCGAACAGAGTGCCGGGTACCACCATGCCCTTGAGGTGCTCCTCGGCCCGCTTGGCGAGCTCCTTGACCGGCGGCAGACCCGCCAGCACCTTCTTGCCCCCCTCGCGAATGGTGGTGTAGAGCTTGCCGGACATCAGCCTGGCGAGGTGATTGTTCAGGGCCCCCACGTTCTCGGAGATGGACATCTCGTTGTCATTGAGCACCACCAGCATGTCCTTGTGGACGTCGCCGGCGTGATTGAGGGCCTCGAAGGCCATGCCGGCGGTGATGGCGCCATCACCGATGACCGCGACCACCTTGCGGCCAAGCCCTTCGCTCTCGGCCGCCACCGCCATGCCGAGCGCTGCCCCGATGGAGGTGCTGGAGTGGCCCACGCTGAGCACGTCGTACTCGCTCTCTTCCCGCCAGGGGAAGGGGTGCAGGCCATCTTTCTGGCGAATGGTGTGAATGCGCTCCCGTCGTCCGGTCAGGATCTTGTGGGGATAGGCCTGGTGGCCTACGTCCCACACCAGCCGATCGAAGGGGGTGTTGTAGACATAGTGCAGGGCGACCGTCAGCTCGACGGTGCCAAGGCCGGAGGCGAAGTGGCCGCTGGAGCGGCTCACCGAGCGCAGCAGATACTCGCGCAGCTCGTTGCACACCACGGGCAGCCGCTCGAAGGGGAGGGATCGCAAATCGACCGGCGTGTCCGCGAGGGCCAGGTTGGGGAAATCGCTAATATCAACGCTCATATTGTTACTGTTATCCAGCGTTTAGTGGGTTCGCTCGATGATGTAATCGGCAAACGCTTCCAGAATGTCGGTATTGTAGGGCAAGGATTGCAGGGCTGTTAAGGCCTTGTCATGCAGTTCGCGAGCCAGCTCACGGGCATTGTCGAGTCCGAGCAGGGCCGGATAGGTACTCTTTTCCAGCGCCAGATCCGAGCCTTGCGGCTTGCCCAGGGTGGCGGTATCGCCCGTGATGTCGAGGATGTCGTCCTGCACCTGGAAGGCGAGTCCGATGGCGGCGGCATAGGTTTGCAGGGCGGTGAGGGTGGCGGGTTCCACGTCAGCCTTGCACAGGGCGCCGATGGTCACGGCGCACTCGATGAGGGCCCCGGTCTTGTGGCGGTGCACCTGCTCCAGCTCGGCGAGGCTGATCCGGCGCCCTTCGGCGTCCAGATCCAGTGCCTGACCGCCGCACATACCGAGATAGCCGGACGCGCGGGCCAGGGCACTCAGCATCCGCACCCGGTTGGCCATCAATGTATCGGGCATGGGGTGGTCGGCCAGAATGGAAAACGCCAGGGTCTGCAGGGCATCGCCCGCCAGGATGGCTGTGCCTTCATCGAAGGCCTTGTGTACGGTGGGCTGACCACGACGCAGGTCGTCGTCATCCATGGCGGGCAGGTCGTCGTGCAGGAGGGAGTATGCGTGAATGCACTCCACGGCGGCGGCGGGGCCATCCAGCAGTTCGCTCTTGACGCCCAGCATCTCGCCGACGGCATAGACCAGGAAGGGGCGCACCCGTTTCCCACCGAGCAGCAGGCCGTATTTCATCGCATCCCGCAGACGTGGCGCCATGGCGGGCAGGGCGTCAAGCTGTGCCGAGAGGCAGTCGTCGATGCGGCGCCGATGCAGGCGGGAGAAATCGTCCAGGGTCACTCACTCCTCTCCTTGTTCTGCTCGAAAGGGGACCGCTTGCTCGCTGCCATCGGCCTGGGTCAGGAGGATCTGGATCTTCTGCTCGGCCTGTTCCAGCTTCTGCTGGCCGGCGCGCACCAGATGGATGCCCTGTTCGAATTGTTTGAGTGCCTCCTCGAGGGGGAGCGAGCCCTGTTCGAGTTGATGCACTATGGTTTCCAGCTCTTCCAGGGTGGCATCAAAACTCAGACGGTCGATTTTTTTACTGGCCATGTCCATCCTCGGGGATTGAAAAAAACGGCTCATCTTAACATCGACCGGCCACAGGGGGGAGGCAGAAAAACGCGGCGTCCTCAAACTATCCTGACCCTGGCCGATAAGAAGGGCATGCAACCACGCATTGCCGATCGGCGATTGCGGTGTGCCGGGCTTGCTGCCGGGGACGCAATAGCAGAAAATTCAACGCAATATAATTAGACGGCACGTTCGGCGACAGGAGTAGGGATGTGGATTTAGGGAGTCTGATAGGCTTAGTGCTGGGGTTCGGGGTCGTGGTGTACGGCATGTTGCTGGGCGGCCCCATGAGCATGTATGTGGACATGCCATCGGTCTACATCACCATACTGGGGTCCGTGTTCATCTGCATGATGAAATTCAACCTCGGTCAGTTTCTGATGGCCTTCAAGGTCGCGGGCAAGGCCTTCATGTACAAGGGGGACAAGCTCGACGATCTCATCACCAAGGCGGTGGAACTGGCGGATGCGGCCCGCAAGGGGGGCTTTCTGGCCCTGGAGGCGGCGGAGATCCCCAATACCTTCATGAAGAAGGGCATCGACATGCTGGTGGACGGTCATGATGCCGACGTAGTGCGTGCGGTGATGGAGAAGGACATCGAACTGACGTCCGAGCGTCACGCCACGGCCATCAAGGTGTTCCGCTCCCTGGGGGATCTCGGTCCGGCCATGGGCATGATCGGTACCCTGGTGGGGTTGGTGGCCATGCTGGCCAACATGAGCGACCCCAAATCCATCGGTCCGGCCATGGCGGTGGCCTTGCTGACGACCCTGTATGGCGCCATCGAGGCCAACATGATTGCCATCCCCATCGCTGACAAGCTGGAACTGCGTAGCGGCGAGGAACAGTTGAGCCGCACCCTGATCCTCGACGCCATCATGGGGATCCAGGATGGACAGAACCCGAGGGTGATCCAAGCCATGTTGCAGAACTACCTGAATCAGTCCAAACGCAACAACGGGACCGAATAGGAGCGCACAGATGGCAAAGTGCAAGTGCCCGCCTCCCGGATTGCCCGGTTACATGGGAACCTTCGCGGATCTCATGTCTCTGCTGATGTGCTTCTTCGTGCTCTTGCTCTCCTTTGCCGAGATGGATGTGCAGAAGTTCAAGCAGATCGCCGGTTCCATGGAGAAGGCGTTCGGGGTGCAGAACATCCTGGAGGTCAAGGATATCCCCAAGGGAACCTCGGTCATCGCCCAGGAGTTTCGTCCTGGTCGCCCCGAGCCGACGCCTATTGACACCATCATGCAGCAGACCATCGACATGACCCAGACCGAGCTGGATTTCCAGCCAGGGGATGCGGACAAGGCGGGTGGACATGACAAGACCGAAGGTCAGCAGAGCGGCGGCGATACCGCCCAGGAAGCCCAGAAGGCGCAGGAACAGTCCAACACCCTGGCCAAGGCACTGGCGGAGCAGATGCAGGCCCAGATCCAGGATGGGGCCATCGAGATAGAGGCGCTGGGTCAGCAGATCATCATTCGCATTCGCGAGAAAGCGGCGTTCCCGGCGGGATCCGCCTTCCTGCAACCCCAGTTCTGGCCGGTGATCCGCAAGGTGGCTGTGCTGCTCAAGGATGTGCCGGGGGAGATCACCGTCTCCGGCCACACCGACAATGTGGCCACCGAGGACGAGTTGTTCCAGTCCAACTGGGAGCTTTCATCCCAGCGGGCGGTGGCGGTTGCCCACCAGATGATCAAGGTGCCCGGTTTTGACGGCAATCGTCTGGTGGTGCAAGGGATGGCGGATTCCCAGCCGCTGGTGCCCAACAACAGCCCAGAGAATCGGCGCATGAACCGACGTGTCGAGATCGCCATCATGCAGGGCAAACCGACGGTGTCGGCCCCGCTTGGCGTCTCGGAATCCAAGTAACGCTGGCCCAAAGCAGGATCCCGCTCGCAGGGGCTGACATGGATTTTGTGGCGGCTTCATATTAAGATGCCCCATCCGAACCGACAGCTGCGGCTCTCTTTTGATTGCCGCAGCTTCTCTTTATAAAGCAACCCAGGTTTCGACTATGAATCATACTCCGATGACTGTTCGCGGCGCTGAAAAGCTGCGTCAAGAGCTCGATTATCTCAAGACCGAGCTGCGTCCCCAGATTATCGAAGCGATTGCTGATGCCCGTGAACATGGCGATCTGAAAGAAAATGCCGAATACCATGCCGCCCGCGAGCAGCAGGGTTTCTGTGAAGGCCGCATTCAGGAAATCGAAGGCAAGCTCTCCAATGCCCAGATTATCGATGTCACCAAGATTGCCAACAATGGCCGCGTCATCTTCGGCGCAACCGTGACCCTGCTCAAAAGTGAAACGGAAGAGGAAGTGGTCTACCGCATCGTGGGAGACGACGAGGCGGACATCAAGCAGAACATGATTTCCGTGAACTCCCCCATTGCCCGCGCCCTGATCGGCAAGGAAGTGGATGACGTTGCCATCGTCAAGACGCCGGGTGGCGATGTGGAGTACGAGATCCTGGAAGTTGCCTATCTCTGATTGAACGTCGGGGAAAGAGACAGGGGAGCCGGGCTCCCCTGTTGTCTTTAGTCACCCTGATAGGCCTGGACGAAGGCGTCCTGGTGGCGCTGGAAGAGCCAGTCCCGCAATTGTTCCTGATCCTCCTTGCCCAGCCGGAACTGGACGGCCCAGTCATGGCGATGTGGATTGGCATCCACGTGCCTGACGAGGGTGCCTGTCATGGCCAAGGGAGGGAGATCCTCGATGCGAAGGTATCCGCCAAGTGGATCTCCCTTGGCAAAGGCGTCCGGCAAGCCAGCCACGATGAGACCGCCAAGGGAGAGGCTGTATACCTCGTACTCCGCGTCTTCGGTGCAAAGCACGGCCTTTTCGTCGAGTCGCCAGGCGCGCAGATGGGGCGAACCCAGCTCGGTAATGGTCGGCGCGGCGATGCGCAGCTCGGCGTGGCCCTCCTCTGCCTGGGTGCAGTGGAGCGGGAAACGCAATTGGTAGCCGGCGATGCGGGCTTCGAGTGTCAGGGGCTTGGCTCGCTGCAACAGGCTTTGGAGAGGAAGGGGCAGGGGGCCGCGCAGGTATTGGCTGGTGGCAATGTCTTCATCGTTTCCCAGGTCCCGCAGCATGGCCAGTTCTTCATCGGTGAGGAGCTGATGCTTGTCCATAGTGGGTGTCCACGGCTATTCATCGCAGGTTAAGGGCCTGGCAACTATTTTGGCAAGCGACTTGGGAAGAAGGGAAATGAAGGAAAGAGCGAATGCTCTTTCCTGTTACTTGCGCGGCAACTGGATCTTGGGCTCTTTGGCCTGACGGTAGATGGTCAGTACATGGCCCATGCTCTGTACCTTGATGGCGCCGGTCTCGCGAACGATGGCATCCATCACCAGCTGTTTCATCTCACGATCTTCAGACGCAACCTTAACCTTGATCAGCTCGTGGTGGTTCAGCGCCAGATCGATCTCGGCCAGCACCCCTTCGGTCAGACCGTGTTGTCCCAGCAGGACG
Organism: Aeromonas sp. LsrichE-8G; assembly: GCF_022869435.1. NCBI lineage: Bacteria > Pseudomonadati > Pseudomonadota > Gammaproteobacteria > Aeromonadales > Aeromonadaceae > Aeromonas > Aeromonas sp. LsrichE-8G. The sequence goes on along the minus strand of NZ_JALIHH010000099.1, from coordinate 73,442 downwards.
ACCGGCTTCAGACTGTGGGCCAGGCCCTTGAGGTACTGTTTCTGTTTATTGTTGAGAATCATGGCAATTTCTTCATAAGTCAGGGTTGAAAGGGGCGTATTCTACCCCCACTTAGCCCTTAATACTAATAACCCTTGTGGTTTTTTAAAGTCGACAATCATGACCCAGAAAAAACGTTCCCCCAGTTCAACCCGCTGGTTAAAAGAACATTTCGACGACCAATACGTCAAGAAAGCCCAGAAGTTGGGACTGCGCTCTCGCGCCGTTTTCAAGATCGACGAGATCCAGGGCAAAGACCGGCTGCTCAAGCCGGGGATGACGGTAGTGGACCTGGGGGCTGCTCCCGGTGGCTGGTCCCAATTTGCTATCGACCAGGTCGGTGACAAGGGGCGCGTCATTGCGTGTGATATTTTGCCGATGGATTCCATTGCCGGTGTCGATTTCCTGCAAGGGGACTTTCGGGAGGAAACTGTACTCGGCGCCTTGCTGGAGCGAGTCGGCCCCGACAAGGTGGATGTCGTCATGTCGGACATGGCGCCCAACATGAGCGGCACCCAGCAGGTGGATCAGGCCCGTGCCATGTACCTGGTGGAACTGGCGCTGGACATGTGCAATCAGGTCCTGAGCAGTAATGGCAGTTTTGTAGTCAAGGTGTTCCAGGGGGAGGGGTTTGATGCCTATCTCAATGAAATACGTAGACTTTTCTCTGTCGTCAAGATTCGAAAACCAGACTCGTCCCGTGCACGTTCACGAGAAGTCTACATTGTGGCTACCGGTTTTAAACTGTAGTACCCTAACCCTCATCGTTAACTGTCAGTCTGCGAGGTCATTGATTTGAGTGACATGGCGAAAAACCTAATCCTGTGGCTGGTCATCGCCGTCGTGCTGATGTCGGTGTTCAATAGCTTCAGCCCCAGCGATACCACCAGTCGCCAGCTGGACTATTCCAGCTTCGTGAAAGAAGTGACCCAGGAGCAGATCCGTGAAGTGCGGATGGATGGCAAGGTCATCAATGGCGTCAAGCGCACCGGTGAACGTTTCACCACCATCATTCCTGCGCCGGATCCCCAACTGCTCAACGACATGCTCAACCATAACGTCAAGGTGATGGGTGAGAAGCCGGAAGAACCATCTCTGATCACGTCCATCTTCATCTCCTGGTTCCCGATGCTGTTGCTGATCGGTGTCTGGGTCTTCTTCATGCGTCAGATGCAGGGCGGCGGCGGCAAGGGTGCCATGTCGTTCGGCAAGAGCAAGGCTCGCCTGATGAGCGAAGATCAGATCAAGACTACCTTCGCCGACGTAGCCGGTTGTGACGAGGCAAAGGAAGAGGTCAAGGAGCTGGTCGACTATCTGCGTGACCCGACCAAATTCCAGAAGCTGGGTGGCAAGATCCCGACCGGCGTCCTGTTGGTAGGTCCTCCCGGTACTGGTAAGACCCTGCTGGCCAAAGCCATTGCAGGCGAGGCCAAGGTGCCGTTCTTCACCATTTCAGGTTCGGACTTCGTGGAAATGTTCGTGGGTGTCGGTGCCTCCCGGGTGCGTGACATGTTCGAACAGGCCAAGAAATCCTCCCCCTGCATCATCTTCATTGATGAGATCGATGCGGTCGGTCGCCAGCGTGGCGCCGGTCTGGGAGGTGGTCACGATGAACGTGAGCAGACCCTGAACCAGATGCTGGTTGAAATGGATGGTTTTGAAGGCAATGAGGGCATCATCGTCATCGCCGCCACCAACCGTCCCGACGTACTGGATCCTGCGCTGCTGCGTCCGGGTCGTTTCGACCGCCAGGTCGTGGTCGGCTTGCCGGATGTTCGCGGTCGTGAGCAGATCTTGAAAGTGCATATGCGCAAGGTACCGTTGGCGGATGATGTCAATCCGGCGCTGATTGCCCGTGGTACCCCTGGTTTCTCCGGTGCTGATCTGGCCAACCTGGTGAACGAGGCTGCCCTCTTCTCTGCTCGCGAGAGCCGCCGAGTGGTCTCCATGCTGGAGTTCGAAAAGGCGAAGGACAAGATCATGATGGGGGCGGAACGTCGCTCCATGGTGATGAAAGAGTCCGAGAAGGAGATGACGGCCTATCACGAAGCGGGTCACGCCATCATTGGTCGCGTGGTGCCGGATCATGACCCTGTCTACAAGGTCTCCATCATTCCGCGCGGCCGTGCGCTGGGTGTTACCATGTACCTGCCGGAGCAGGACCGCTGGAGCCACTCCAAGCAGCATCTTGAGTCCATGATCTCCAGCCTGTATGGCGGTCGTCTGGCGGAAGAGTTGATCTACGGTGCCGAGAAGGTATCGACCGGTGCATCCAACGACATCGAACGTGCGACCGACATCGCCCGCAAGATGGTCACCCAGTGGGGCATGTCCGAGCGTCTCGGCCCCATGCTCTACGCAGAAGAGGATGGTGAAGTATTCCTCGGCCGCAGCATGGCCAAGGCCAAGCACATGTCTGACGATACCGCCCGCATTATCGATGCAGAGGTCAAGCAGGTCATCGATCGCAACTATGATCGTGCCAAGCAGATCCTGCTGGACAACATGGATGTGCTGCACACCATGAAAGATGCATTGATGAAGTACGAGACCATCGATGCCAAGCAGATCGATGATCTGATGGCGCGTCGCGAGGTCCGTGCTCCCAGCAACTGGCATGATGAGCACGGTGACACCCCGCAAGGTGGTGCCAGCGTGAACAACGGGCCGGAGGCCACGGCGCCGGCTGAAGAGGGCAGTGCACCTCTGAGTGACATCGACAAGGCGAACGATGTCCCGGCCAAATAAGTTGCCATGATACAAACCCCGGGCTTGCCCGGGGTTTTTCTTTGCACGAAGAGTTTGCAGCTCTTGTTGGAGGTAGTTGAAGCAATGCAGTTAATCAGCAAGGGACGTCCCCTTTCTCTCGACCGTCCCCATGTCATGGGCATTCTCAATGTGACGCCGGACTCCTTTTCAGATGGTGGCCGCTTCAAGCAGATCGATCTGGCGTTGGGTCATGCCCGCGACATGGTGGCCGATGGGGCCACCCTTATCGATATAGGTGGCGAGTCGACCCGCCCGGGCGCCCCCGACGTGAGCGAGCAGGAGGAGCTGGACAGGGTCATCCCCGTGGTGGAGCGCATGGTCGCCGAGCTGGATGTGATGATCTCCCTCGATACCTCCAAGGCGATTGTCATGCGGGAGGGTTGTGCTGCAGGTGGTCACCTCATCAATGATGTCCGCGCCCTGCAAGAGCCGGGAGCGCTGGGCGCGGCGGCCGAGGCTGGCGTACCGGTATGCCTCATGCACATGCAGGGGCAGCCCCGTACCATGCAGGTGGAGCCGCACTATGACGATTTGCTGGGGGAGGTGAGAGCCTTCTTTGACGAGCGGATTGCCGCTTGTCTGGGGGCCGGTATCCCGCGTGAGCATCTGGTACTGGATCCAGGCTATGGCTTTGGCAAGACGCTGGCGCACAACTATCAGCTGCTGGCACAGCAGGCGTCACTGCTCGATTACCAACTTCCGCTCTTGGTGGGCATGTCACGAAAGTCTATGATAGGCAACCTGCTTGACCGCCCGGTAGCCGAGCGGTTGGCTGGTAGTCTGGCCTGTGCCCTGATCGGGTTGCAACATGGCGCCAGGATCATCCGGGTGCACGACGTGCGGGCCACCATGGATGTCTTGCGTACAGGCTGGATGACCATGACGGGACAAGATTTCATATCCAAATAGAAAAACGAGAAACAGACAATGACCAGAAAGTACTTCGGCACCGACGGCGTGCGCGGCAAGGTGGGTGAATACCCGATCACCCCGGATTTCGTCATGAAACTGGGCTGGGCCGCCGGCAAGGTGCTCTCCAAGAAAGGGACCAAGAAGGTGCTGATCGGCAAGGATACCCGTATCTCCGGTTATATGCTGGAGTCGGCACTGGAGGCGGGGCTCTCCGCCGCCGGTCTCAAAGCCATACTGATGGGACCCATGCCCACCCCGGCGGTTGCCTACCTGACTCGCACCTTCCGTGCCGAAGCCGGCATCGTCATCAGTGCATCCCACAACCCCTATTACGACAACGGCATCAAGTTCTTCTCCGCCGACGGCACCAAGCTGCCCGATGATGTCGAGCTGGCCATCGAAGCCGAGCTCGACAACGAACTCAAGTGCGTGGAGTCCGCGGAGCTTGGCAAGGCGCAGCGCATCGATGATGCGGCTGGTCGCTACATCGAATTCTGCAAGAGCACCTTCCCCTCCAATCTGAGCCTGGAAGGGCTGAAAATGGTGGTGGATTGCGGTCATGGTGCCACCTACCACATCGCCCCTTCCGTCTTCCGCGAGCTGGGTGCCGAAGTCATCGCCATCGGCTGCAGCCCGGATGGGCTCAACATCAATGACGGTGTCGGTTCCACCGCACCGGAGGCGCTGGCCGCCAAGGTTCAGGAATGCAAGGCAGATCTCGGCGTCGCCTTCGACGGTGACGGCGACCGTCTGGTGATGGTGGACAGCACTGGTTACATCATCGACGGGGATGAGATCCTCTACATCATCGCCCGGGATGCCCTGCGCCATGGCCGCCTCAAGGGCGGTGTGGTGGGCACCCTGATGGCCAACATGGGGCTGGAGCTGGCGCTTCAGACCCTGGGCATCCCCTTTGCCCGTGCCAAGGTGGGTGACCGCTACGTGCTTGAGATGATGAACGAGAAGGGCTGGCGCATCGGGGGCGAAAACTCCGGTCACATCATCTGCCTGGATCAGACCACCACGGGGGATGGTATCGTCGCCGCCCTGCAGGTGCTGACGGCCATGCGCAGTGCCGAGATGCCGCTGGCCAAATTGCGTTCGGGCATGAGCAAGTTCCCGCAAGTGCTGGTCAATGTGCGCTTCGCCGAAGGCAAGGATCCGCTGACCTCCAGTGTCGTTCAGCAGGAAGTGGCGGCAGTGGAGCAGGAACTGGCCGGCCGTGGCCGGGTGCTGCTGCGCAAATCTGGCACCGAGCCCCTGATCCGGGTCATGGTCGAAGGTGAACACGAACAGCAGGTGCGCGATATGGCAGAGCGCATCGCCAAACAGGTCGAATCGGCGTTTTAATGAACAAACAAGGCGGCTTTTTAGTCGCCTTGGTTGTATCTTGTTCAAACGATTCGAAAATTTGAAAATAGCACTTGTCAGCTGAGCATCCTCTGGATATTATCAGCCCCGCTTTCGCAAGGGAGTTGCCGATGGGACATCGCAAGCCGTTTGTAGCAGCCAACTGGAAGTTACACGGTAGTAGGTCGCAGTTAGAGCAGTTTACGAGTCAGTGCGCAGAGCGCATTGATGAAGACGTAGATGTGGTCTTGTGTCCATCCCATGTGCATCTCGGTTTCACGGCCGAACTGCTCGGTGAGCAGGGAAGAGTGAAGCTGGGGGCTCAGAACGTGAGCCAGCACAGACAAGGCGCTTATACGGGTGAAATCTCGTGTGAGATGCTAGTCGAGGCAGGTTGCCGATATGTACTTGTTGGCCACTCCGAGCGCAGGCGTCTCTTTGGTGAGACCAGTTTTATAGTCGCAGAGAAGTTTGCGGCAGTCAGAGCAGCAGGTCTGATACCCATACTTTGTCTTGGTGAGTCAGGCGCGGCGAGGCAGGCAAGAAGAACCTTTGAGGTGATTGCCGAGGAACTGGACATCGTCATAGAGAAAAATGGCGCGATGGCTTTCGATAATGCTATCATCGCCTACGAGCCAATCTGGGCTGTAGGTACAGGTAAATGCGCCACACCCGAGCAGGCACAAGAGGTTCATTCCTTTATTCGCAGTCGCTTGGCGGAGGATACTCCGGTAATAGGTGAGAAAGTCAGAATCATCTATGGTGGGAGCGTGACACCGGCCAATGCACAAGATTTGTTTGCGCAGTCCGATATTGATGGCGGTCTGATAGGCAGGGCAAGTCTTGATGGCGAGGCGTTTTTAGGAATAGTTGAAGCGGCAAAGGGTGCAAGTTAAATGTACGAGATTCTTTTGGTCGTTTATCTGCTGGTATCGCTGGCTCTGATTGGTCTGGTGATGATTCAGCAAGGTAAAGGGGCTGATATGGGCGCCTCCTTCGGCGCAGGGGCATCGAATACTGTGTTCGGCTCCGGTGGTTCAGGCAGTTTCCTGACCCGCACAACAGCGATTTTGGCTACTCTGTTTTTCTTGATTAGTCTGGTTCTGGGTTCCATGTCCAGCAACAAGGTCAAACAGGGTAGTGAATGGGAAAATCTGCAACAGACTCAACAAGTTGAGCAGAGCAAAGCGCCAGTGAAGAAAGATACTGACGTTCCCGAATAAGAGTTTTGCCGTGGTGGTGGAATTGGTAGACACGCTATCTTGAGGGGGTAGTGCTCTAGGGTGTGCGGGTTCGAGTCCCGCCCACGGCACCAATTAAGCAGTGAACCCGGGTAACCGGGATGTTATAGCCACTGAGTCTTGTCTCACGAGAGTGAAGTGGCTATAATCTCGCACGATTTCGGACGCGGGGTGGAGCAGCATGGTAGCTCGTCGGGCTCATAACCCGAAGGTCGTCGGTTCAAATCCGGCCCCCGCAACCAAATTTCACGCATTTCCTACGCTCAGGAAGGCGGTCGCTGCGAGGCGACAATCAGGGTAAAGCGCCAAGCCCCGATTTGACATCGGGGCTTTTTGTTATGTGCAATTTACTCTGAATCTATTTCTATCTGGGCTATATGCCCTTTTTTCGTTTTTCGGAGGGTGACTTTGGCTACGTTGGAACAACGTTTGACCGATCTGCTCGAGGCTCCGGTCGTTGCCTTGGGTTTTGAACTGTGGGGTATCGAGTTTATCCGTGCGGGTAAGCACTCGACCCTGCGCGTTTTCATCGACTCGGAGCAAGGCGTGACGGTGGAAGACTGTGCCGAGGTGAGCCGCCAGGTCGGCGCCATCATGGATGTCGAAGATCCCATCTCCGAGGAGTACTACCTTGAGGTGTCTTCCCCGGGTCTGGATCGTCCACTGTTCAAGGTCGCCCAGTTCGAAAAATACGTTGGCCAGGAGGCGGCGGTAACGCTTCGGATGGCAACAAACAACCGCCGCAAGTTCAAAGGCGTAATCAAAGCCGTGCAGGGGGACATGATCACTCTGACGGTAGATGGTAAGGACGAGGTGTTGGCTTTCACCAATATCCAAAAAGCGAACATAGTGCCGAACTTTGGTTAACGAGGCTATCGGATATGAATAAAGAGATTTTGCTGGTCGTTGACGCTGTGTCCAACGAGAAGGCTGTCCCCCGCGAGAAGATTTTCCAGGCTCTGGAGACTGCGCTGGCGACTGCGACCAAGAAAAAATACGAAGGCGAGATTGAAGTGCGTGTCGAGATCGATCGCAAGACCGGTGACTACGACACCTATCGCCGTTGGGTCGTGGTGGCCGATCAGGCTTCCATGGAGAACCCGTACGGGGAAATCACCCTCGAAGCCGCTCAGATCGAGCAGCCGGATATCCAGATCGGCGACTATGTTGAAGACCAGATTGACTCTGTGACCTTCGACCGTATCACCACCCAGACCGCCAAGCAGGTCATCGTGCAGAAAGTGCGCGAGGCTGAGCGTTCCCAGGTCGTTGACCAGTTCAAGGACAAGGAAGGCACCATCATCAGCGGCGTGGTCAAGAAGAGCAACCGCGACAACGTGATCCTGGATCTGGGCAGCAATGCCGAAGCCGTGATCTTCCGTGACGACATGCTGCCCCGTGAGACCTTCCGTCCCGGCGACCGTATCCGTGGCCTGCTCTACGCCGTGCGTCCGGAAGCCCGTGGTTCCCAGCTGTTCGTCAGCCGCTCCAGCCCGGACTTCCTGAAAGAGCTGTTCCGCATCGAAGTGCCGGAAATCGGCGAAGAGATGATCGAAATCATGGGCGCTGCCCGTGATCCGGGTTCCCGCGCCAAGATCGCGGTCAAGACCAACGATCGTCGTATCGACCCGATCGGTGCCTGTATCGGCATGCGTGGTGCCCGCGTTCAGGCCGTCTCCGCCGAGCTGAGCGGTGAGCGTGCCGACATCGTGCTGTACGATGACAACCCGGCCCAATACGTGATCAACGCCATGGCGCCAGCCGATGTGGCTTCCATCATCGTTGATGAAGACAACCACACCATGGATATCGCCGTGGAAGCCGCCAACCTGGCCCAGGCCATCGGCCGCAACGGTCAGAACGTGCGTCTGGCCTCCCAGTTGACCGGTTGGGAACTGAACGTGATGACCGTCGAAGACATGCGTGCCAAGCACCAGGCCGAGAACGACCGCATCCTGACGCTGTTCACCAGCACCCTCGATATCGACGACGATTTCGCCGGCCTGCTGATGGAAGAGGGCTTCTCCACTCTGGAAGAGATCGCCTTCGTCCCGGTCAACGAGCTGCTGGCCATCGACGGTCTGGATGAAGACATGGTCGAAGAGCTGCGCAAGCGTGCCAAGGATGCCCTGACCACCAAGGCCCTGGCCAAAGAAGAATCCTTTGAAGGCGTCGAGCCTTCCGAAGAACTGCTCAATCTCTCCGGCCTCGGCCGTGAAATGGCCTATGCCCTGGCCGCTCGCGGTGTCGGCACCCTGGAAGATTTGGCAGAGCAAGGTATCGATGACCTTGCCGACATCGAAGAGTTGACCGCCGAGAAGGCAGGTGAGCTCATTATGGCTGCTCGCAATATCTGTTGGTTCGGAGAAGAGCAGTCTGAATAAGGTCAAACGGAGGAAAATGAATGGCAGAAGTATCAGTTAAGCAACTTGCCACTGACATCGACACGCCGGTTGATCGTCTTCTCCAGCAGTTTGTCGATGCCGGCATCGTGAAGAGCAAGGCCGACGACATGGTCAGCGAGTCTGAGAAACAGACTCTGCTGGCACATCTGAAGAAACAGCATGGAGGTGACGAGGTCACCGCACCTGCTCGCATGACCTTGCAGCGCAAGACCAAGAGCACTCTGAGTGTTCAGGGGACTGGTGGCAAGAACAAGGAAGTGCAGGTAGAAGTGCGCAAGTCTCGCACCTATGTAAGACGCTCGGCGCTGGAAGATGAACAGCGCCAGGCGGAAGCCGAGGAAACAGCGCGTTTGGAAGCAGAAGAAAAAGCTCGTCGCGAGGCCGAAGAGAAGGCCCGCCTCGACGCTGAAGAGAAGGCTCGCCGTGAGGCTGAGCAGGCTCGTCGTGAAGCTGAGGAAAAGGCGCGGATCGAGGCACAACAGAAGGCTCGACAGGCTCAACAGCCCGCCAAAGCAGCCGGTAGCACAGCTCAGCAAGAGGCAGAAAAGATGGCCAAGCGCGAAGCAGAAGAACTGAAGCGCCAACAGGAACAGACAGCTTTGCAAAAAGCTGAAGAACTCGCCGCGAAGAAAGCCGAAGAGGCTCGCATCATGGCGGAACAGAATGCGGCCCGCTGGGCTGAAGAAGAAGCGGCTCGCGCCAAAGAGAGCAGCGATTACCATCTGACCACCAACAAGCACGCGCAAGCGGCCGAAGATGAGTTGGATCGTAAGGAAGAGACCAGCCGTCGCACGGCTGCCGCTGCCAAGGCGCCGAAGAAAGTCGGCCGTCGCGAAGACGACCGCAATGACCGCAACTCCCGCGATCCGCGTGCCCGCAAAGGCAAGCGTGGCAAGATGGCCATGCCGAACGCCATGAAACACGGCTTCAACAAGCCGGCTGCCGTGGTCAACCGTGACGTCGTCATCGGCGAGACCATCACAGTGGCGGAGCTCGCCAACAAGATGGCCGTCAAGGGCGTTGAAGTCATCAAGGTGATGATGAAGATGGGTGCCATGGCCACCATCAACCAGGTGATCGACCAGGAGACCGCTCAGCTGGTCGCCGAGGAGATGGGTCACAAGGTAGTGCTGCGCCGTGAGAACGAGCTGGAAGAGGCGGTACTTAGCGATCGTGACGAGACCTCCGAAGCCAAGCCGCGTGCGCCGGTCGTGACCATCATGGGTCACGTCGACCACGGCAAGACCTCGCTGCTGGACTACATCCGTAAAGCCAAGGTCGCGGCGGGCGAAGCCGGTGGCATTACCCAGCACATCGGTGCGTACCACGTCCAGACCGACAGCGGGATGATCACCTTCCTGGATACCCCGGGTCACGCGGCGTTTACCTCCATGCGTGCTCGTGGTGCCAAGGCGACCGACATCGTTGTTCTGGTTGTTGCAGCTGACGACGGCGTGATGCCGCAAACCATCGAAGCTATCCAGCACGCCAAGGCGGCCGGTGTGCCGCTGGTTGTTGCGGTGAACAAGATCGACAAGCCTGAAGCGGATCCGGATCGCGTCAAGACCGAGCTGGCCCGTTACAACGTCATGTCCGAAGAGTGGGGTGGCGATTGCCAGTTCGTGCACGTCTCCGCCAAGTCTGGCGAAGGCATCGACGACCTGCTGGAAGCCATCCTGATCCAGGCCGAAGTCCTGGAGCTGAAAGCGGTGGTTGACGGCATGGCCAACGGCGTCGTGATCGAATCCTTCCTGGATAAAGGTCGTGGTCCGGTTGCCACCGTGCTGGTACAGGAAGGTACTCTGCGTCAGGGCGACATCGTTCTGTGTGGTCTTGAGTACGGCCGGGTTCGCGCCATGCGTGACGAACTGGGTCGCGAGATCAAGGAAGCCGGTCCCTCTCTGCCAGTGGAAATTCTGGGTCTGTCCGGCGTTCCCTCTGCCGGTGATGAAGCCACGGTCGTGCGTGACGAGAAGAAAGCCCGTGAAGTGGCGCTCTACCGTCAGGGCAAGTTCCGCGAAGTCAAGCTGGCTCGCCAGCAGAAGGCCAAGCTGGAAAACATGTTTGCCAACATGACCGAGGGCGAAGTGTCCGAAGTGAACGTGGTGATCAAGGCCGATGTACAAGGTTCTGTGGAAGCGATCTGCGATGCGCTGGTCAAACTCTCCACCGACGAAGTGAAGGTGAAGATCGTGGGTTCCGGCGTAGGTGGCATCACCGAAACCGACGCGACCCTGGCCGCGGCTTCCAGCGCCATCCTGGTGGGCTTCAACGTCCGTGCCGACGCTTCTGCGCGCAAGGTCATCGAATCCGAGAGCCTGGATCTGCGTTACTACTCCGTCATCTATGACCTGATCGACGAAGTGAAGCAGGCCATGAGCGGCAAGCTGGCTCCTGAGTATCGTCAGGAGATCATCGGTCTGGCTGAAGTGCGCAGCGTGTTCAAGTCACCGAAGTTCGGCGCCGTTGCTGGCTGTATGGTCACCGAAGGTGTGGTCAAGCGTTCCAACCGCATTCGCGTTCTGCGTGACAACGTGGTTATCTATGAAGGCGAGCTGGAATCCCTGCGCCGCTTCAAGGATGACGTCAACGAAGTTCGCAACGGCTACGAGTGTGGTATCGCGGTCAAGAACTACAACGACGTGCGCGAAGGCGACCAGATCGAGGTGTACGAGACCGTTGAAATCCAACGGACTCTGTAAGCCGAGAGTTAGACAAAATAGGGGGCCGCGGCCCCCTTTTATCGCAGGATAGAATATGGCCAGAGAATTCAGCCGGACCCGTCGGGTCGGACAGCAGATCCAGCGTGAAATCGCGCTGATCCTGCAGCGCGAGGTGAAAGACCCGCGCATCGGCATGGTGACCGTCTCCGACGTGGAGGTCTCCAAGGACCTCAACTATGCCAAGGTTTATGTCACCTTCTTGCAACTGGAGAATGACGCCGAGCGCATCAAGGAAGGGCTCAAGGGCCTGACCGAGGCTGCCGGTTACATCCGCAGCCTGCTGGGTAGCGCCATGCGTCTGCGGGTGGTGCCCGAGCTGCGTTTCTACTACGACCAGACCCTGGTCGAGGGGATGCGCCTCTCCAACCTGGTGACCAACACTGTGCGTGAAGACAAGCGTCGCATGACTGAAGCCGGTCGTGACGAAGAGCAATCCGCACCGGATGACACGACTGAGGATAACGCCTGAGATGTCTCGTAGACGTCGTTTCAAAGGCCGTGACGTACACGGCATCCTGCTGCTGGACAAACCGACCGGCCTGACTTCCAACGATGTGTTGCAGAAGGTCAAGCGGATCTACAACGCCGCCAAGGCTGGCCATACCGGCGCCCTGGACCCCCTGGCCACCGGCATGTTGCCGATCTGCCTCGGGGAGGCCACCAAGTTCTCCCAGTATCTGCTGGAAGCGGACAAGCGCTATGAGGTGACCGCCAAGCTGGGCGAGCGCACCAATACCAGCGACTCCGACGGCGAGGTGGTTTCCACCCGCCCGGTGAACGTGGCGGTGGGCACCCTGATCGAGGCGCTGGACCAGTTCCGCGGCCCCATCATGCAGGTGCCGTCCATGTACTCCGCCCTCAAGCACAACGGCCGCCCGCTCTACGAATATGCCCGTGAAGGGATCGAGATCGAGCGGGAAGCCCGTCCCATCACCATCTTCGAACTCAAGCTGCTCGGCTTCGAGGGGGACGAGGTGAAGCTGGAAGTGCATTGCAGCAAGGGTACCTATATCCGCTCCCTGGTGGACGATCTGGGGGAAGTGCTGGGCTGTGGCGCTCACGTCACCCAGCTGCGTCGCACCCAGGTGGCGAGCTACCCCTACGAGCGGATGCTGACCCTGGAGCAGCTCGAGTGTATCTTCGAGCAGGCCAAGGCCGAAAGCATTCCGCCACGGGAGCAGCTGGATCCCCTGTTGCTGCCGATGGACACCGCCGTGGCCTCCCTGCCCGAGGTGAACATGCTGGTCGCCGTGGCCGCCTATGTGAACCAGGGTCAGGCCGTGCAGGTGGCAGGTAGCCCCCAAAGTGGCCAGGTCCGCATGACGGTTGGCCCGGAGCGCGAATTCATCGGGGTTGGCGAGATCGATGACGAGGGGCGCGTGGCGCCCAAGCGTCTGGTTCGCTACCACGACGAGGAGTGATCCTCAGGCGGTATCGGTCTGTCACGCGTCTTTCCCGTTGCGAAAAGGGGCGGGGACGATTATGATACCGCCCTCATTTCACGGCTGAATTAGAGATTGGCTGTGAACCTTTAAACACTCTACTGGAGTAATACCATGTCTCTAAATGCTGAGATCAAAGCTCAAATCGTTGCCGACAACGCTCGTGGCGCCAACGACACCGGTTCCCCCGAAGTGCAAGTTGCCCTGCTGACTGCCCAGATCAACCATCTGCAAGGTCACTTCAAGGAGCACGCCAAGGATCACCACGGTCGTCGCGGTCTGCTGCGCATGGTTTCCCAGCGTCGTAAGCTGCTGGACTACCTGAAGCGTAAAGACGTTCAGCGTTACGCTGCTCTGATCGCCAAGCTGGGTCTGCGTCGTTAATCGATCATCAGATTTCGCAAAAAAGGGGAACCGCGAGGTTCCCCTTTTTTATTGCCCGTTTCAAACAGGATGCAGGCCGTTGCCTGCCTCACAGAATTGACGTCCGCGCTTACCTTTTGATGCGAATCAAGTATACTTGCACGCGAATTTAAAGCGCCAAATTGTTAAAAGGAAATTCACGTGAATCCTATTGTAAAGTCATTCCAGTACGGTCAACACACCGTCACACTGGAAACCGGTGTGATGGCCCGTCAAGCCACTGCGGCCGTCATGGTCAGCATGGACGATACCTGTGTCTTCGTGACTGTCGTTGGCAAGAAAGAGGCCGATCACGGCCGTGATTTCTTCCCGCTGACCGTCAACTATCAGGAGCGTACCTATGCTGCTGGTCGTATCCCGGGTGGTTTCTTCCGTCGTGAAGGCCGTCCGAGCGAGGGTGAGACCCTCATCTCCCGTCTGATCGACCGTCCCATCCGTCCGCTGTTCCCGGAAGGCTTCCTCAATGAGGTTCAGGTGGTTGCCACCGTCATGTCCGTGAACCCGGCCGTTTCTCCCGACATCGTTGCCATGATCGGTGCCTCCGCGGCCCTGGCCATCTCCGGCATCCCGTTCGGCGGCCCGATCGGTGCAGCCCGCGTGGGTTACATGAACGGCCAGTACGTGCTGAACCCGACCACCACCGAACTGCCCCAGAGCGATCTGGATCTGGTGGTTGCCGGTACTGCCAATGCGGTGCTGATGGTGGAATCCGAAGCAGCCATCCTCTCCGAAGAGGTGATGCTGGGCGCCGTGGTCTACGGTCACGAGCAGATGCAGACCGTGATCAACGCCATCAATGAATTCGCTGCCGACGTCGGTACCAAGCCCTGGGACTGGACCCCGCCTGCCGTCAACGAAGCGCTGAAAGCCAAAGTTGCCGAACTGGCCACAGCTGAACTGGGTGAAGCCTACCGTATCACCGAGAAGGCTGTTCGTTACGAAACCATCGCTGCCATCAAGGGCCGCGTGGTCGAGCAAGTCATCGCATCCGGCGTGGAAGAAGATGCCAAGAAGATCGGCGAAGAGTTCCACAGCCTGGAGAGCCGCATCGTCCGTGGTCGCGTCGTACGTGGTGAGCCGCGTATCGACGGTCGCGATCCGGAAATGATCCGCGCCCTCTCCGTCGGTACCGGCATCCTGCCCCGTGCCCACGGTTCTGCCCTGTTCACCCGTGGTGAAACCCAGGCCATCGTGGTGGCCACTCTGGGTACCGAGCGTGACGCCCAGAACATCGACGAGCTGACCGGCAACCGCGCCGATCGCTTCATGCTGCACTACAACTTCCCGCCCTACTGCGTCGGCGAGACCGGCATGATGGGCAGCCCGAAGCGTCGTGAAATCGGTCACGGTCGTCTGGCCAAGCGCGGCGTTGCTGCCGTGATGCCGAGCGCCGCCGAGTTCCCGTACGTGGTGCGCGTGGTCTCTGAAATCACCGAATCCAACGGCTCCTCCTCCATGGCGTCTGTCTGTGGTTCCTCCCTGGCGCTGATGGATGCCGGTGTGCCGATCAAGGCCTCCGTTGCCGGTATCGCCATGGGTCTGGTGAAGGAAGAAGAAGGTTTCGTCGTGCTGTCCGACATCCTGGGTGACGAAGATCACCTGGGCGACATGGACTTCAAGGTAGCCGGTACCAGCGAAGGTGTGACCGCGCTGCAGATGGACATCAAGATCGAAGGCATCACCAAAGAGATCATGGAGATTGCGCTGAAGCAAGCTCGTGGCGCTCGTCTGCACATCCTGAAGGTGATGGACGAAGCTATCCAGGCTCCCCGTGCCCAGATCTCCGATTTCGCACCGCGCATCCACACCATCAAGATCAATCCTGAGAAGATCAAGGACGTGATCGGCAAGGGTGGTTCCGTGATCCGTGCCCTGACCGAAGAGACCGGCACCAACATCGAGCTGGATGATGACGGTACCGTTCGCATCTCCGCCGTGGCCAACGAAGCCGCCATGGAAGCGATCCGCCGCATCGAGGCCATCACCGCCGAGATCGAAGTGAACCGCATCTACGAAGGCAAGGTCGTGCGCCTGGCTGACTTCGGCGCCTTCGTCAACATCCTGCCGGGTAAAGACGGTCTGGTGCACATCTCCCAGATCACCGATGCCCGCGTGCAGAACGTGGCCGACTTCCTGAAAATCGGTGACGTGGTGAAGGTGAAGGTACTGGAAGTGGACCGTCAGGGCCGTGTGCGTCTCTCCATCAAGGAAGCGAACGCACCGACCGAAGCGGCTGCTGCTCCTGCTGCCGTTGCCGTCGAAGAGCCGGCTGCCGAATAAGGCTGCCGTATGTGAAAGAGCCGACCCTTGGGTCGGCTTTTTTGTGCCTGTCGCCCGGCATGGCGCAGATTGTCTCCTTGTTCCTTTTGGCGCCCCTTGATATAAGGGACGACCCCGCTTCGTTGGCAAAAGGAATTGCAGCATGTCATGGGCCTACCTCAGGCAGTTTCCTTCCCTGGTCTGGATCGTCATCCTGGGCACTTTCATGGTGCGTACCACCTTCTTCATGGTCTGGCCCTTTCTCTCGATCCTGCTCTACCGTGACTACGGACTTTCGGCGACCCTGATAGGCCTGATCCTGGGGGCCACGGCGGCGCTTTCCACTCTCGTCAGCTTCTATGGCGGCTGGCTCTCGGACAAATGGGGGCGGCGCAACATCCTGCTGTTCGGCTGCCTGGTTTCCGCCGCCAGTGTGGCCCTGCTCGGCCTCTCCCACCAGGTGGGCTGGCTGGCACTCGGGGTGATCGGCAGCGGACTCTCCTACGGGCTCATCGACTCACCGGGCAAGGCACTGATGGCCGACAATCTGGCCGAGCCCAAAGCCCGTGAGCTGGCGCTGCACCTGCGCTATTTCCTGCTCAACCTGGGGGCGGCCATCGGTCCTCTGCTCGGCGTCACCTATGGCCTGAGCGCGCGTCAGGAGACCTTCCTGTTGCTCAGTGCCAGCTATCTGCTGCTTGGCATCGTCTTTGTCATCGGGTTCAGGCTGGCAGGTTGCCACACCAGCCAGGCGGCCGGGCCCGGCATGCGTGCCGTGCTGCGGGTGCTCTGGCAGGACAGGGGATTTCTGCTGCTGATCATGGCCAATCTGCTGCTGATGCTGGTCTATGCCCAGTTCGAGTCGCCCCTCATCCAGTATCTGACCCGCGCGGGGACGCCGGAGGTGGAGCGGCTCATCGGCTGGCTGGTGACGACCAACGCGCTGACCATAGTGATGCTGCAGTTTCCCCTGCTGCACCTGACTGCCCGCTGGTCCACACGGCGCAAGCTGCAACTCGGGGTGGCGCTCTTTCTCGGCGCCCAGTTGCAGTTTGCGCTGGGGGATACCGCCATCTGGTGGCACTGGATAGTGGCGGTGATCCTCCTGAGCGTCGGGGAGTGCATCCTCTTCCCCTTGCTCAATGTGCTGATCGATCAGATGGCGCCTGGTCATTTGAAGGGGAGCTATTTCGGGGCGGCCTCCATCTCCGGACTCGGGGTGGCCATGGGGGCCTTGCTGGGAGGCTGGGTGCTGGCCCATTGGGGCGGGAGCTGGCTTTACGCCCTGATGGCGCTGCTCTGCCTGGTGATCCTGATGCTCTATGGTCTGAGTACCCGGACCTCGCGCCCAGCACTGGTCCGGGCCGGGCCCTGACGGCTAGAAGGTCAGCACCTTGTCGGCGGCCAGAGTCCATTGGGCCAGCAAGGGGAGGGTGCCTATCTCTATGCCCTCGACAAGGGGTAGCGGGGTGATGCCGCGCGCATCGGTGCAGCTCTTGCAAAGCCGGATCCGGGTGCCCTGAGCCAGCAGTATCTCCAGCATCTGGCGCAGGTTGTAGCCCTCGGCCGGAGCCTGCCCGGCCAGAGCCGCAGTGACGGCATCCGACATCAGGAAGAGGTTGAGGTCTACCTTTCCCTCCTCTTTGAGGGCGATGCCGAGGCGCAGGGCATTGAACAGGGACTCGCTGCCATAGGGGGCGCCGTTGGCAATGATGAGAATGTGTTGGGTCATGTGGCTCTCCTGATTGAAAGGGCCATTGTAGCTTTGGCGAAAGCGGCCCGGCATGATGCAGAGCACACTCTGTCGTAGCCCGGCCCCGTGTGTCTTGACCTCACACAGGGAGTCAGGTCTCATGGACGGCCATCCAGTATGACAGAACAAAGAGGTTGTTATGTGGAAGATCGCCGGAATAGGCTTATTGTTGTTGGCCGGACAAGCCTATGGTAGTGAAAACATCGGCTGCAAGGCCAGACAGCAGGCCGTGACGGATCAGCTTGCGTTCGCCAGGGCGCACAACAACCAGGAGCAGGTAGCCGGCCTTGAGCGGGCACTGCGCAACCTGGAGGCCCATTGTACCGATGCCGGGCTCCTTGAGGAGCAGCAACGCAAGGTGGTCAAGCAGAGGGAAGAAGTGGAAGAGCGGCTGGCCGAGTTGCAGAGTGCACGGGTATCGGGCAAGCCGGACAAGATTGCCAAGAAGCAGTCCAAGCTGGAGGAGTCCCAGGCCGAGTTGCTGGAAGCCCAGCGCGAACTCGAGGCGCTGCAAAAACTGGTCAAATCCTGAGGGAAGGGCAGCGCAATAGAAAAAGCCGGGCATGCCCGGCTTTTTCTATTTCTGGATAATGCACACCACGAGTGTCAGACGCTGACTGCCTGTGCATCCGCACAAACTTCTCCATCCGCTGATCTTCGGTTTCCACCCTATGGACGGGATTCCGGAGGATGCAGTCGATAGGGCGCAGACGCTGATGCAGGTGCTACAGCTACTGCCTGTGCATCCGCACGAACTTTTCCATCAACTGATCTTCGGTCTCCACATGGGCGGGATCCCAGATGATGCAGTCGATAGGGCAGACGCTGATGCAGGTGGGCTTCTCATAGTGGCCGACGCATTCGGTGCAGCGATCCGGGTCTATCTCGTAGATCTTGCTCCCCAGGGTGATGGCCTGGTTCGGACACTCCGGATCGCACATGTCACAGTTGATGCACTTGTCGGTGATGAGCAGTGCCATCTCAGGCCGCCGAGTGAGGTTGACGGGTATCCTCGCGCTCGCCGAGGTTGCGCAGCAGGATGCCGTAATTCACGTCGATCTCCTTGGGTACCGGCACGTAGACCACGTGGCCGTTGCCCGGTGCGGTGTCGATGAGCTCGCCCTTGCGGTTCTGCATCTGCTCCAGGTTGAAGCTGAGGTTGCCCTGGGGGGTCATCAGCTCCAGGCTGTTGCCCAGCAGGAACTTGTTCTTCACCTCGACCTCGACCATGTCACCGTTGCGACCGGTGATCTCGCCGACGAACTGCTGGGTGTCGGAGACGGAGTAACCGTAGTCGTAGTTCTGGTATTCGCTGTGGTTGTGACGGCGCAGGAAGCCCTCGGTGTAGCCGCGGTGGGCCAGGTTCTCGAGGGTGCCCATCAGGGTCGGATCGAACGGACGGCCAGCCACCGCATCGTCGATGGCCTTGCGATAGACCTGGGCGGTACGGGCGCAGTAGTAGAAGGACTTGGTACGGCCTTCGATTTTCAGGGAATGAACGCCCATTTTGGTCAGGCGCTCGACGTGCTCGACGGCGCGCAGATCCTTGGAGTTCATGATGTAGGTGCCGTGCTCGTCTTCAAACGCAGTCATGAACTCGCCCGGGCGGTTGGACTCTTCCAGCAGCACCAGGGCATCGGTCGGCTTGCCTGCGCCCAGGGTCGGATCCACCTTTTGCACGGCGATGGGCTCCTGGCGGTGGACGATCTGGCCCACGTCATCTTCCTTGCCCTCGTGCACCTTGTACTCCCAGCGGCAGGAGTTGGTGCAGGTGCCCTGATTGGGGTCACGCTTGTTGATGTAGCCGGAGAGCAGGCAGCGGCCGGAGTAGGCCATGCACAGCGCCCCGTGGACGAAGACTTCCAGTTCCATCTCCGGCACCTGCATGCGGATCTCCTCGATCTCGTCGAGAGACAGCTCGCGGGATAGGATGGCACGGGTCAGTCCCATCTGATGCCAGAACTTCACCGTGGCCCAGTTGACCGCGTTGGCCTGCACCGAGAGGTGGATAGGCATGTCGGGGAAGGCTTCGCGCATCATCATGATGAGACCGGGATCGGACATGATGAGTGCATCCGGCTTCATATCCACTACAGGGCGCATGTCGCGGATGAAGGTCTTGAGCTTGGAGTTGTGGGGCTGAATGTTGGCCACCACATAGAACTGCTTGCCGAGGGCATGGGCCTCGTTGATGCCGAGCTGCAGATTCTCGTGATCGAATTCGTTGTTGCGTACCCGCAGGCTGTAGCGCGGCTGGCCCGCATAGACGGCGTCTGCGCCATAGGCATAGGCGTAGCGCATGTTCTTGAGGGTCCCGGCAGGGGAGAGCAATTCTGGTCTGAACATGTTGGACTCTTTTATCTGATTGCAAATCAGGACGGCGCCACCTGATGGCGTCGTGTGGGTTCATCGGTGGCGCGACCGTCTTCGACGCACGGCCATCCGATGGGGGTACATCGGAGCAGGAGGTGACTCGATACTCCGGATATACGGGGTGCGAGATTGTACTCGTGACCGCCTCGTCATGCAATTTGGGACGACCCTGGCATACCTGCGCCATGTTCATTTTACGCTCAGACTGGGGTTGCTAGAGTGCAAGGGGTGAAAGAGGCCCCCGAGTTGGCGGTGAAATGGATCTTTTCGGCGAAAAAGACCATCTCCAAGTTGAAATTTTGCCCTGCTCGGGAAAGAATGCGCGCTCGGTTGTTGGTCCCCGGTGACGGGTCCACAAGAGACCGATGATGAGCAGGGCAAAGGCCCACAGGAACAGGAAACCATACAGGAATTTTATGAATCCCCTTCGCATTGCCGCTTCGGCTCTTTTATGTACGCTGGCGCTGGTCAGCCAGCAGGCCGCCGCCGTTGAATACCAGCTGCCTGCAGCCAACAGCCGCCTGATCGGTGAGAACCAGGAATACGTGGTGCCCGCAGACAACCGTCCGCTGGAGCAGATCGCCTCCGACTTCCAGCTGGGTCTGACCAACATCATGGAAGCCAACCCGGGCGTCGACCCCTACCTGCCCAAGGCGGGCAGCACGCTGATCATTCCCCATCAGCTGATCCTGCCCAACGCTCCCCGCGAAGGGATCGTCATCAACGTGGCGGAGATGCGTCTCTACTACTACCCGAAGGGCAAGAACGTGGTGCATGTGCTGCCCATCGGCATCGGCCAGCTCGGGGTCAACACCCCTGAGAACTGGATCACCAAGGTTGAGCGCAAGCGTGCCAACCCGACCTGGACCCCGACCGAGAACATCCGTCGCCGCTACGCCGCCCAGGGCAAGACCCTGCCCGCGGTCTGGCCGGCCGGCCCGGACAACCCCATGGGCCTGCATGCGCTCTACATCGGCAACCTGTACGCCATCCACGGCACCAACGCCACCTTCGGCATCGGTCTGCGGGTGAGCAGCGGCTGCGTGCGCCTGCGCGCCGACGACATCAAGTACCTGTTCGATCACGTGCCGGTCGGCACCCGCGTCCAGTTCGTCAACCAGCCGGTCAAGACCACGGTCGAGCCGGATGGCGGTCGCTACATGGAAGTGCACGAGCCGCTGTCGCGCACCGAGGAAGAGTTCAACTCCACCGCCTCCGTGCCGCTGCCCATGACCCCGGCTACCACCCGCTTCATCGCCCACGCTGACAGCGATTCCAACGTGGTCAAGCAGGTGCTGGAACAGCGTACCGGCATCCCGACCCGCCTCAATCCAGAGGCGTAATGGCCGGCAAGTGCAGTTAAACAACAACGGCGACCATCAGGTCGCCGTTGTTGTTTCTGCGTATCCGGACGTCAGCTGGCTGGTGGGGCATAGAGGGCAAGCCAGTTGCCTTCGGTATCCTCGATGATGACCCTGGACCCATGACCGCTGCCGATGCTGTGCAGAGGCTCCAGCACCCGCCCGCCGAGCCGTGGGACCAGCAGCTCCGCCTCCTGCAGCCTGTCACCGAGGGAGAGATAGATGAGGGGACCGGCACCGCCGGGCTGGTGATATTTGTCCATGGGGCCGAGACAGGCCGCCGCGTTGCTGCCGTCGTGGCGCAGCATGGCAAAGCGCATGGTCTCTTCCTGGATGGGGGTGACCTGCACATCAAGCAGGGCCGAGTAGAAGTCCATGGCACGATCCAGATCCCGTGTCGGAATGTCGGCCCAGACCAGGGTGTTGTCCATCGTCGTATTCTCCAGAGTTCCCGGCCAACGCGGTCGGTGGCTCTTTGAGGTTAGAAGTGGCCGTCGGGAGGCGCCATGGATAAAAAAGCGGCGCCTGATGGCGCCGCTTGAAGGGGGAAGAGCCGAGTAAGGCTCCCCCTCTTATTTGCCGGCAATGCTGAGCCCGCCAAAGCGGATCAGCGGGGCATAGAAGTCCTTGCCATCGTCGTGGTGCAGCTGGTTGCCGACCGCTTCCAACTCCCCGAGCAGGCGATAGAAGTTGCCTGCCACCGTGATGCCGCGTACCGGCGCCACGCGCTCGCCATTTCGGCAGAGGAAGCCGGAGGCGCCGAACGAGAAGTCGCCGCTCACCGCATCGGCCCCGGAGTGCAGGCCGTCCAGCTTGACCAGCTCCAGGTACTCACCGCTTTGTACCTCGGCCTCGCCGTGGGGGCCGAGCCCGAATACCAGGTGACGAGGGGCCACGTCCAAGGCACTGCGGGCACTGCGGGCGGCTGCACCGTTGCTCGTCACGCCGAAGTGGCGGGCGGTGGCGCTGTTGTGCAGCAGGGTCTTGAGCTCCCCCTCGCCGATGAGCAGGAGATCCGAAGTGGCGGCCCCTTCGCCGTCAAACGCCTTGATCTTCATGCCCCCCGGCATATAGGCACGGCTCTCCAGGGTGAGCCAGCGAGAAGCCACGCTTTGGCCCAGCTTGTCGCGCCAGGGGTTGATCCCCTGCTGGGCCCACTTGCCAGACAGGGCGGACTGGAAGCAGCCAAACAGGCTGGCAAAGCAGTGGGTGCTGAAGATGACGCTGTAGCGACCGCTCGGCACCGCCTCACCCATCAGCAGGCCATCGGCCACGGCGTGGATCTGGCGGATGAGAGGCTGGCTCTCCAACTCGTCGAAGCGCCGTGCGTACTGTCCCTGGTAGTGCATGGACTGGCGGCCCTCCCGCTCGATGAGAGCGGAGCTGTGGCAGCCGACGCTGAATTCCTGATGTTCACAGATGCTGCCCTGGCTGTTGGCAAGCCAGAGGCGGCTCTCCCCCTCGAAGAAGCCGTTGTAGGGGGCGCCGGTCACGTCCGGCAGGGCCAGCATGCCGGACTCGAGGCACAGGGTCAGGGCGATCTTCTCTTCCACCGCCGTGGTGTCGGCCTGATGTATCTCGGCGCAGTCGGTGATGAGCCTGCTCTGCTGCACTGTGATGCGCTGATCCGGGTCCACCTTGGCGAAGCGGCTCGCATCGAGCGCATCCTGCACCATGGCGTCCAGGGCCGACGCGTCGAGGGACTCGGAATAGGCGATGCCGACCCGGCCTTCCTTGATGAGGCGAATGCCGATCTGCTGGCTGCTGGTGACCTTGTATTCACTGAGCTCGCCCTTGTCGGCCTTGAGGGAGAAGGCCTTCTCCTGATTGGCGATGACGTCTGCCTCGGCACCCAGATCGGCGACCTGGTCCAATAGACGGGCAAGCAGTTGGTTCATGTCGAGTTGGCTCATCAGGCGTTCCCTCCGACCAGGATATTGTCAACCTTGAGCGGCGGCTGGCCGACTGAAACGCGAATGAGGCGGAAGATGGGACCGCATAGAGTGTCATGGATGTTCATCAGGCGTTCCCTCCGACCAGAATGCTGTCAACCTTGAGCGGCGGCTGGCCGACCGAGGCGGGAATGGATCCGGAGACCGAGCCGCACATACCGGCGGAGAGGGCCAGATCGCGCCCTACCATGGAGATCTCCTTCAATACCTGCGGGCCGGTACCGATCAGGGTGGCCGACTTGAGGGGCCGGGTGATCCTGCCCCCCTCGATGAGGTAGGCCTCCTGCACGTTGAAGTTGAACTCGCCGGTACCTGGCTGCACAGAGCCACCCCCCATCCGCTTGGCATAGATGCCGTGCTCCACGGTTGCCAGCATGTCGTCGAGACTGTAGTTGCCCGGTTCGATATAGGTGTTGCGCATGCGGGAGGCGGGGGCGAACTTGTAGGATTCCCGGCGCCCGGAACCGGTGCGGGCGTAGCCGGTGCGAAGGGCCCCCATTCTGTCCACCAGGAAGCCGGTGAGCACGCCGTCCTTGATGAGCTGGGTGTGCTGGGTCGCCATCCCCTCGTCATCGACGTTGATGGAGCCCCAGGCGTTGCCCTGCAAGCCCTCGTCCACCGCGTTGACCGCGGGGTTGGCGATGAGCTGGCCCATCTTGTCGTGGAACACGGATGCCTTCTTGGCCACCGAGGTGGTCTCCAGCAGGTGACCGCACGCCTCGTGGAAGATGACGCCGCCAAAGCCGCTCTCCATGATGACCGGCAGCTTGCCGCTCGGGCAGGGGGCGGCTCCCAGCTTCACCAGTGCCTGGCGGGTGGCGGTGAGAGCCAGCTCGCGGGGATCGATGCTCTCGGCATGCTCCCATCCCTTCATGGCACCGGGGGCTTCATAACCTACGCTCTGCTCGCTCCCGTCCAGGGCGATGGTCTGGGCCATGATGCGGTTGTAGTGGCGGCGATCGCTCACCTGCACCCCTTCGCTGTTGAAGATCTCCACCTCCTGCTCCCAGCCGAGCACGTTGCCCGAGAACTGGCTCACCTTGTCGCTCTCGGCGCGGGCCGCAGCGTCCATGGCATGCAGGTAGGCGATCTTCTGCTCCAGCAGCTTGTCGGCCGACAGCGGCAGAGCGATGGGGTTGCGGTCGGTCAGGCGGGTGAAGTCAAAGGCAGTGGCGGTGACCACGGGGTCACGCCTGTCCTTGGCCGCCAGCAGGGTAACGATGCGCAAGAGCTCGTTGCGATCGGCCAGATTGGTGTAGCCGTAGAGCACCTTGTGGCCGTAGCACAGGCGAACGCCGATACCGAAGTCGAGACCACCGCTGATGTTCTCTATCTGGCTGGAGAGCAGGCTGAGCTGGCTGCGGCGCTTGCGCTCCACAAACAGCTCGGCGAAGTCGGCACCCAGCGCCAGCGCGTGATCGAGCACGTCGCGGGCGATGGCGGGGGCCAACAGGGAGAATGAAGTCATAGAATATCCTTTTCTGGTCTGTCCGTTTGCTTCCGACACCCGGCGTTGTGTTGTTATGGGGTGTCGACCTCATTGTTGCAGACCAGAAGCAAAAAGTCGCTATAGCGTCAGCCGATGATACCAAACGAGAAAATCGGTGCGATTTATGCGCCCGGCAGCCCGAGCGCAGGCTACCGGCAGGGGAGGTTTGCGCCGTTCATGGCGCTCGTTTTATATGAGGTCGACCCACTGCTCGATACGGGGTCGGTCTGGTCGTCCATTGGCTGGCGTCGTTGAACATCCAGGCGATCAGGATCAGAGCAGTTCGTGGATCTCACTCAGGAGCTGGTCGACCCACTGCTCGATACGGGGTCGGTCTGGTCGTCCATTGGCTGGCGTCGTCGAACATCCAGGCGATCAAGGTCAGAGCAGTTCGTGGATCTCGCTCAGGATCTGGTCGACCCACTGCTCGATACGGGGTCGGTCTGGTCGTCCATTGGCCGGCGTCGTTGAACATCCAGGCGATCAGGGTCAGAGCAGTTCGTGGATCTCGCCGAGGATCTGGTCGACCCACTGCTCGATGCGGGGTCGATCTGGTCGTCCATTGGCTGGCGTCGTTGAACATCCAGGCGATCAGGATCAGAGCAGTTCGTGGATCTCGTTCAGGATCTGGTCGACCCACTGCTCGATACGGGACTCGGTCTGGTCGTACTGGTTGGCGTCATCAAGGGCCAGCCCGACGAAGTGACGGCCATCGTCGATGAGCGCCTTGGAGGCGTCAAACTCGTACCCCTCGTTGGGCCAGTAGCCCACCAGCTTGACCCCCTTGGGGACCAGCTGATTGTGCAGCAGGCCGAGGGCATCCTGATACCACTCCCCATAGCCCAGCTGATCGCCCATGCCAAACAGGGCGATGATGCGTCCCTCCAGATGCAGGTCGGCGATGTCTTCCCAGCGAGATTCCCAGTCCTCCTGCAGCTCGCCGAAGTCCCAGGTGGAGATGCCCAGGATCAGGATGTCGTACTCCTGCATGCGGGCGAGGGGCACATCCTTGATGTTGTGGAGATCGACCAGCTCGGGGCCAATGAGGGCGCGGATCTTCTCGGCGGCCATCTCGGTGTAGCAGGTGGTGGAGCCGTAAAACAAACCTATCTTCATCGCTCTTCTCTTGATCGCAGTCGGCAAGGGGCGTGACCGGCACAGCGGCGCCCGGGGGGAGGGCGCCAGTCTAGCAGATTGCGCCGGGCTCTTCACCGCCTGAGGGGATGTGCAGCCTTGCCTTGCGGCCCGGGTGGGTCGGCACGTTACAATGGTGACCTGTTTCCCTGAGCGCGGCGCACCATGAGCAAAGCAGAATCCCATCCCCTGATCGAGCCGTTTCTCGACGCCCTCTGGCTGGAGCGGGGGCTCTCCGACAACACGGTCAGCTCCTATCGCACCGACCTGGAAAAATTTGCCCTCTGGCTCGATGAGCAAGGCGGTTCCCTGCTGCTGGCGGGGCTGGACGACATCCAGCACTACCTCGCCTGGCGGGTGGACCATCAGTTCGCGGCCAGCAGCACGGCCCGTTTCCTCTCGGCCCTGCGCCGCTTCTACCAGTATCTCAATCGCGAGAAGCTGCGCAGCGACGATCCCACCGTGCTGCTGGAGGGGCCAAAGCTCCCCAAGAAGCTGCCATCGGATCTGAGCGAAGCCGAGGTGGAGGCGCTGCTGCAAGCGCCCCTGGTGGACGACCCGCTGGAGCTGCGGGACAAGGCGATGCTCGAGCTGCTCTATGCCACCGGGCTGCGGGTATCCGAGCTGGTGGGGCTGACCGCCGAACACGTCAGCCTGCGCCAGGGGCTGGTGCGGGTGGTGGGCAAGGGCAACAAGGAGCGCCTGGTCCCCATGGGGGAGGAGGCGGTGCACTGGCTGGAGCGCTACTACCGGGAGGCGCGTACCCTGCTCCTCGGCGGCACCAGCTCTGACGTGGTGTTCCCCTCCAAGCGGGCCCGGATGATGACTCGCCAGACCTTCTGGCACCGCATCAAGCTCTATGCCCTGAGAGCCGGCATCAGAGGGGAACTCTCCCCCCACACCCTGCGTCACGCCTTCGCCACCCACCTGCTCAATCACGGCGCCGATCTGCGAGTGGTGCAGATGCTGCTGGGCCACGCGGATCTCTCCACCACCCAGATCTATACCCACGTGGCCAACGAGCGGCTCAAGGCACTGCACGGCCAGCACCACCCCAGAGCCTGATCGCCTCACCGGCCCTGCAACAAAAAACCGCCCGAAGGCGGTTTTTTTTCAGCACACGACAGGGAGGAAACGGTTATTTCCCCTGCTGGGATTTCAGCAAGTCGCGGATCTCGGTCAGCAGCTCCTGATCCTTGGTGGGGCCGGCCGGGGCGGCGGCTTCCTCTTCCTGCTTCTTCTTCAGGGTGTTGATGGCCTTGAGCCCCATGAAGATGGCGAAGGAGATGATCAGGAAGTCGATACAGGTCTGGATGAACTTGCCGTAGGCGATGACCACGGCAGGGGCATCCCCTTCGGCGGCCTTCAGGGTCACGGCGAGATCGCTGAAATCCACGCCCCCCAGGATCAGCCCGATGGGGGGCATGATCACGTCTCCCACGAAGGAGGAGACAATCTTGCCAAAGGCGGCACCTATGATGATACCGACCGCCATGTCGATCACATTGCCCCTGGATGCAAAGGCCTTGAACTCTTGAATCAGACTCATTTTTCCCCCTAGAAATGGACGACGTGCCACCTGAGCGCACGTCGATTTGAATAATAAAACATCAGCAAAACAGAGGGATGACTAAAGATGTCTCCCGTCGTCCTGATTAGCTTGCGGGGCTCAAGCCCGATTGGCAACCTGTCATCCCGTGATTTTTTCTTGCGGATGTTATTAATCGATCACTAATTAAGGTCTTTGGGAGAGAGAATTGTCTGGGTTACCTTATTGGTCCCTTAAATCATGCCAAGTGAATAAGCTAATGCGATATTTACTGCTGGGAATGATGCTGCTGTGCGCTTTTGCGGCCAGCGCGGGGATGGACCCCCATGTGTTGAAACAGACCATAGAGCAGCGCCTCGGTGTGCAGGTCTACCTGGTGGACGAGACCCCCATGCCGGGCCTCTATCTGCTGGGCACGGCCCAGGGACTGCTCTACAGCGATGCCAGGGGAGACTATGTGCTGCAGGGCTCCATGCTGGATCTGGCCCACGACATGAGAAACCTCACCCGGCTCAGCCAGCAGCAGCAACGCAGGCTGGCGCTCTCCCAGATAGGGGAGGCCCGGCTCTGGCTCAAGGCCACCCCTGAACGCCACCGCCTCACCCTGTTTACCGATCTCGCCTGCGGTCCTTGCCGCATCGCGCTGGAGGAGTTGCCCCGCTTGCAGGCGAGGGGCGTGAGCGTGCAACTGCTGCCTGCGCCTGTCGCCGCCTCGGATCAGGCTAGCTGGTGCGATCCCGGGCTGCTGCGCGAACTCAACTTCAGCGATCGTTTGCCTGAGAGCGGTTGTAATGCGATCCTTGCCCATCATATCGGCCTGAGCCAATGGCTCGGGATCAAGGCGTCACCGAGCTGGGTCCTGCCCAATGGCGACCTGGTGCGCGGTTACCAGAGCCCCGAACAACTGCTCAAGATACTGGATCACATCAATGCCCCTGCAAATCCGTCGTCGTCCGCGAGTTGATGATTCCCATCTGCCCGCCACCCTGCACCCGCTGCTTCGCCAGATCTTCGCCAGCCGCGGGGTAGAAGACCCTGCCCTGCTGGAGCGCAGCGCCAACCAGCTGCTGCCGCCCCAGCGTCTGTTCGGCATGGCGCAGGCGGTGCCGCTGCTGGCCGAGGCGCTGACGGCGCAAAAACGCATTCTCATCGTCGGTGACTTTGACTGCGACGGCGCCACCAGCTCGGCGCTGTGCGTGCTGGCCTTGCGCGCCATGGGGGGGCACCACATCGATTTTCTGGTGCCCAACCGCTTCGAGTTCGGCTATGGCCTCACCCCGGAGATCGTCGAGCTGGCGGTGGCCCGCGGCGCCGAGTTCCTGATCACGGTGGACAACGGCATCTCCAGCATCGCCGGGGTGGCGGCGGCCAAGGCGGCCGGCATGCAGGTACTGGTTACCGATCACCATTTGCCCGGCCAGGAGCTGCCTGACGCCGACGCGATAGTGAACCCCAACCAGCATGGCTGCGACTTCCCCTCCAAGTCCCTGGCCGGGGTCGGGGTCGCCTTCTATCTGATGGCGGCTCTCAACACCCATCTGCGCCAGAGCGGCTGGTATGAGCGCCAGGGGCTGCGCGCCCCCAACGTGGCGGATTACCTGGATCTGGTGGCCCTCGGCACCGTGGCCGACGTGGTAGCGCTCGATGGCAACAACCGCATCCTGGTCCATCAGGGGTTGCAGCGGATCCGGGCTGGCCGTTGTCGCCCCGGCATCCAGGCGCTGGTGGATGTGTCGGGTCGCGACGGTCGTCGCCTGTGCGCTGCCGATCTCGGCTTTGCGCTGGGGCCGCGCCTCAACGCGGTGGGCCGGCTCGATGACATGTCCCTCGGGGTCGCCTGTCTGCTCTGTGACGACATCAACCTGGCGCGCCAGTTCGCATCTGAAATGGACAGCCTCAACCAGGAGCGCAAGGAGATCGAGCAGGGGATGCAGCAGGAGGCGCTCGCCACCCTGGAGCAGATCCGTTTTCGTGACGGCGAGGTGCCCTCCGGCATCGTGCTGCACCGAAACGAGTGGCATCAGGGGGTGGTGGGGCTGGTGGCCTCCAAGGTGAAGGAGAAGTACTACCGCCCGGTCATCGCCTTTGCCGAGAGCAGCGAGACCGAGCTCAAGGGCTCCGGGCGCTCCATCCCGGGGGTGCATCTGCGCGATGCGCTGGAACTGCTCGATACCCGCCACCCCGGTTTGATGGGCAAGTTTGGCGGCCACGCCATGGCGGCCGGGCTGACCCTGCCCAAGGCCAATATCGAGGCCTTCGGGCGGGCTTTTGAGGCGGTCATCGGCGAGCTGGTGACCCCTGAGCTCTTGACCGGAGTGCTGCTCACCGATGGCGAGCTGCTGCCCGATGAGCTGAGTCTGGAGCTGGCGGAGCTTATTCGCGCCTCCGGCCCCTGGGGTCAGGCCTTCCCCGAGCCGCTGTTTGACGGGGAATTCGTACTGGTGCAGCAGCGGCTGGTGGGGGAGAAGCACCTCAAGATGATGCTGACCACGGATTCCGGCCACGCGGTGGATGCCATCGCCTTTGGCGTCGACTTGCAGCGCTGGCCCGATGCTTCGGTGAAGCGGGTGCGGCTGGTCTACCGGCTCGACGTCAACGAGTGGCGCGGCAACCGCAGCGTGCAGCTGTTGGTGGAGCATCTGGAAGCTGCCGGTCTCTGATTCCCGCGAGTCTCTCTTGCTGCCGATGACGGCCACCTCAGGGTGGCCGTTTTTTTATGGTGTTAACCCGGATGTTGTCGTTGACCCGTCTATTGCTTCACAGTTTAAGCTTCCCTTCATCGGGTCACGGACCCCTCAGCGAGTTGCTGTCATGAAAATATCCGAACTGGCCCGGCGCTGCGGCCTGGCCCGCTCCACCCTGCTCTATTACGAGAAGCTGGGGGTGATTACGGGCACGAGGGGCGCCAACGGCTATCGCCACTACGACGATGACGATCTGCAGCGGATGCGGATGGTACAGGCCCTGCAGGCCGGCGGGCTCAGCCTCAAGCAGTGCCTCGCCTGCCTGGCGGGCGAGCTGGAGCAGGCAACGCTGGCAGCCCGGGTCAGGGAGCTGGATGAAGAGCTGGCGCGGATGCAACGCGCCCGGGATCTGCTGGCGGATCTCGCCGGTTTGCGTGCGCACTCCGGCGACGAGTTCAAGGCCTGGCAGCGGCAACTGCAGCATCAAGCCCCGCAGGCTTACTTTGCCTGGGTGATGAAGCAGGGATTCAGTGAAAAAGAGCGTTACCACCTGCAGTGGCTCAGCAAAGACATGAATGAACATGAACGTTACATCCGGGACTTCAAGCTGCTGCTGGATGGCATGAGCTATTGGGGGCCGGGCGATAGCCTCTTCACTCAGCAGCAATTTGCCGCGCTGCCCAGCCAGCCCCGCCGGATCCTCGACATCGGCTGCGGGCGCGGCGCCGCCACCCTGGCGCTGGCACAGGTGACGGACGCCACCATCGTAGCCATCGATCTGGACGAGGAGGCGCTGGCCGCCGTGGCGAGATCGGCCAGCGCGGCTGGCTTTGAGCAGGTCACCACCCTGTGCGCCAACATGGCGGCGCTGCCGGCGGACCTGGTCCCTGCCGATCTCATCTGGGCCGAGGGGAGCGCCTACACCATCGGGGTGGCCAACGCCTTGCAAGCATGGCGGCCGTACCTTGCCGGCCCTGCTGCCTGCCTGGTGCTGAGCGACCTGGTGTGGCTGACGGACACGCCCCCAGAGGAGGCGCTGGTGTTCTGGCAGCGAGATTATCCCGCCATGCAGACCCTGGCGGGCCTGCTGAAGACGGTGCAGGAGGCGGGTTATCGCTGCCTGTGGCATACCCCGTTGCCGCAAAGGGCCTGGGACAACTATCTGGATCCCATCGAGCGCAATCTGGCGCGCCACAGTGCCGAGCTGGTGGATAGCCCAGCCTGGCAGGATCTGAGCCGGGAAGTGGCCATTCACCGCCAATACCTGGGCAGCTATGGCTATGTGATCTGCTGCCTGCAGGCAGTCTGATCAGGCCATCCATTGCAAGAGAGCAAACGGAGAAAACCTTATGAATATTCTCATTCGACCTGAAACAGGCGCCGATCACGACGCCATTGAAGCGCTGACCGTGGCCGCGTTCCTCAATGCCCCCCATACCGATCACAACGAGCAGCGGATCGTGCGCGCTTTGCGCCAGGCCGGGGCACTCAGCCTGTCGCTGGTGGCGGAGCAGGAGGGGCGGGTGGTCGGCCACCTCTGCTTCTCGCCGGTATCCATCAGCGATGGCAGCCCGCACTGGTATGGCCTTGGCCCCATTTCCGTCTCTCCCGAGCTGCACGGCAAGGGGCTGGGGTCACGGCTGATGGACGCGGGTCTGGCCGAGCTCAAGGGGGTGGGTGCGGCCGGCTGCGTGGTGCTGGGGGATCCCGGCTTCTACGGCCGTTTTGGTTTCGTGCCCGAGCCGGGGTTGACGCTGCCCGGCGTGCCGCCCGAGTACTTCATGACCCGCTCGTTCGGCGCCGCCATGCCCCGTGGCGAAGTGTGCTATCACCCGGCCTTTGTGCAGGAGTGAGGGGCACCGTGAGGGCAAAGAGGGTGCTCCTTGCGCTCATTGTGGTTTTTAATTGCCGGTTTATTTATAAAGAGGGTTTTTAGTATCGATTCGTGGGTGTTTGCAGGGTTTCAAATTCAATAAAAAGATGAATTGTGATATATTCGGCCTCGCTGAATCCTCTTTTAAAGAAGGGACTTCCCGCTTGTCACCCGCTGGCCGACGCTCGACCTGGCCGATGGCCCTCGCCATCGCCGGCCTTCTGTGGCTTGCCGCCTTCGCCGCGGCAGAGGTCGGTGCAGCCGTACGTCAGGCTGCGGTCGGCCAGGGCGCCGCGATGCAGTTGCATGAGCCAGCCGATCCCGGGCTGGTCAACAGCGTCAGCCTGCCGCCGGGCGGCCAGTGGCGGCTCAGCTTCGAGCAGGGTCGACGGTTGGAAGGGGCCGCTCAAGCCGAGCTCTATCAGGTGCTGCTGGCCTGGTTCCAGCACGATATCCTCGGCCTGCTCTGCGGCCTGCTGTTTTTCCTGCCTCTCATCTATCTCAGGCAGCGGCCCGACTACTTCGGCGCTCTGCACACACGGCGGCTTCGCTGCCACCACCTGCAATATCGCTTCTGCCAGGGCGACTAGGTTCACCAGCCGGGCGCCTGCCCGTTTGATCCCCGTCATTGAGTACCGCTGACCGGGCTGCTCGGCAGTCTGGCGGCTGCCGTGGTCATTCTGGGTGCTGCGCCAGCTCTCTCTGTAAACGTCATCCGTGACGTCATCTTCGCGACTGGCCGTTGGCCGGGCGCGGACGTGCTCTTATTGCAACCAAGTGGTGAACTCATTCATGGACTATTACGTCAATCTCTTCATCCAGTCGATTTTTGTGGAAAACCTGGCGCTGGCCTTCTTCCTTGGCATGTGCACCTTCCTGGCCGTCTCGAAAAACATCAACACCGCCTTCGGTTTGGGCATGACGGTGCTGGTGGTCATGGTGATCGCCATCCCCCTCAACAACCTGATCTACCGCCATATCCTGCGTCCCGAGAGTACCTTCCTCGGGGAGTTTGATCTGGGCTTCCTCGATTTCATCG
The DNA here is from genome assembly GCF_022869435.1 of Aeromonas sp. LsrichE-8G. NCBI lineage: Bacteria > Pseudomonadati > Pseudomonadota > Gammaproteobacteria > Aeromonadales > Aeromonadaceae > Aeromonas > Aeromonas sp. LsrichE-8G. The sequence goes on along the minus strand of NZ_JALIHH010000099.1, from coordinate 40,672 downwards.
TCTACATCGGGGTGCTGGCGGCGCTGGTGCAGGTGATGGAGATGGTGCTCGACAAACATTTCCCGGCGCTCCATCACGCGCTCGGTATCTATCTGCCGCTGCTGACGGTGCACTGCGCCATCTTCGGCGGCGTCATGTTCATGGCCCAGCGGGATTACGACTTCATCGAATCCGTGGTCTACGGGGCGGGCTCAGGGCTGGGCTGGCTGCTGGCCATCGTCGCCATTGCGGGATTGCGCCAGAAGATGAAGTATTCGGATGTGCCCGAGGGGCTGCGGGGTATCGGCATTACCTTCATCGTGGCCGGGCTGATGTCCCTCGGCTTCATGTCCTTTTCCGGCATCTCGCTCTGAGCCATGGGCCGGGTGGTGGCCCAATGAAGGTGCTCAATCCAGACGCTTTGCCATGTTGTAGCCCGTGATGGTGAAGCCCAGCGCCTGATAGAGCGCCAGTGCCCTCGGGTTGTCATGGGCCACCCTCAGCTTGATCTGGTGGATGCCTAGGGGGGCGAGCTGCGCTTCCAGGGCGGCCATGGCTGCCTTGCCGAGGCCGCGACCACGATGGGGCGGTGTCACATAGAAGTCGTAGATGAAGGTGGTGCCGGCGGCGGCGTCGATGGCGTGCCAGAGATAGCCCAGAGGTCCGCCCGGCGCGTTCGAGGCTTCAGGTACCATGGCGAGCAGGTGATGACCCGGGGTGGCGACACCCAGTGGCAGGAGCTGCTGCAATGAGGCGTCGGCCTGACGGTGGGCGTCAGGCAGCGCCATCCCGTGGTTGCTGGCAAGATCCTGGGCGTAATCCTCGATGAAGTAGTCGCGATAGGCGTGAAAGTCTGCGTCACGCAGGGGGATCAGGCGAACGGTGAGAGTCGACATCCGGAACAGCACTCCAGAGAAGGGGAGTGGCCACGTTACGCCAGAACGGCGCCAATCACAAAGGGACAACCGCTGCCTGCGAGGTGACGGCGATAAAAAAAAGAGCGCCCAGAGGCGCTCTTTTCTCTGCCAGCAGGAAAGAGGCTTATTTGACCTCTTCCCCCTTGGCTTGCAGGTCTGCGTGGTAGGAGGAACGCACGAAGGGACCGCAGGCGGCGTGGCTGAAGCCGAGATCCATGGCCACATCCTTGAGTTCGTCGAACTCTGCGGGCGGCACATAACGCTTCACCGGCAGGTGGTGGCGGCTCGGTTGCAGATACTGGCCCAGGGTCAGCATGTTGACGCCGTGCTCGCGCAGATCCTTGAGTACCTCGACGATCTCCTCGTTGGTCTCGCCAAGGCCCATCATCAGACCGGACTTGGTCGGCACGTGGGGGTGCATCTCCTTGATGCGGCGCAGCAGCTCCAGGGACCACTTGTAGTCGGCACCCGGACGGGCAACCCGGTACATGCGCGGGGCGGTTTCCAGGTTGTGGTTGAAGACGTCAGGCGGGGTCTCGCGGAACACCTCCAGCGCCTGCTCCATCCGGCCACGGAAGTCCGGGGTCAGGATCTCGATACGGGTCTGGGGGCTGTGCTCGCGGATCTGCTTGATGCAGTCGGCGAAGTGCTGGGCACCGCCGTCCCGCAGATCGTCGCGGTCCACCGAGGTGATCACCACGTACTTGAGGTTCATCTCCTTGATGGTGAGTGCCAGCTTCTTCGGCTCCTCCGGATCCAGCGGCAACGGACGGCCGTGGGCCACGTCGCAGAAGGGGCATCGGCGGGTACAGATGGCGCCCATGATCATGAAGGTCGCGGTGCCGTGGTTGAAGCACTCCGCCAGGTTGGGGCAGGAAGCCTCTTCACACACAGAGTGCAGCTTGTTTTTGCGCAGGGTGCTCTTGATGTGCTCGATCTTCTGGCTCGACGGCGGCAGCTTGATCCGCATCCACTCCGGCTTGCGCAGCACTTCCTCGTTGGGATCCGGCATGAATTTCACCGGGATCAGGGCCATCTTGTCGCCATCGCGCAGCTTGACGCCCGGCTCCATACGAACGGGTTTGCTCATGATTCACTCTCGGTGTTTGTTATTGTCTGGTTGACGGTCACCAGGGGCCTTGCGGCTCCCTCGTGACCACGGGGCATGGGGTTGCTCATGCCGCCTCTTCGGTATTCGTGATCTCTTGGTAGCCAATCAGGCGGGCCAGCTCCGTCACCAGCAGGGACTGTGCCTCGGCGACGCTCTGCGGGCCGCCCAGGGCGCTGGTCTGGGTCATGGCCATGCCCGCATAGCCGCACGGATTGATGCGCAGGAAGGGAGTCATGTCCATGTTGACGTTGAGGGCCAACCCGTGGAACGAGCACCCCTTGCGAATGCGCAAACCCAGGGACGCCAGCTTGGCTTCCATACCCAGATCGCTCTTCACGTAGACGCCCGGGGCATCGGCCTTGGCGTAGGCCTCGATATTGCTTTTGGCGAGCGTGTTGATGATGGCGGTTTCGAGGCAGGTCACCAGCTCCCGTACAGAGAGCTTGCTGCGGCGCACATCCACCAGCACGTAGAGCACCAGCTGGCCCGGGCCGTGATAGGTCACCTGGCCACCGCGATCACTCTGCACCACCGGGATGTTGCCGGGGGCGAGCAGGTGTTCGGCCTTGCCGGCCTGACCCTGGGTGTAGACGGGGTCATGCTCCACCACCCAGAACTCGTCCGGGGTGTCGGGGGTGCGATTGTCGGTGAACGCCTTCATGGCGTCCCACACCGGCTGGTAGGGGCGACGGCCCAGCTGTCTGACGAGCAGTTGGCCGGCTGACGGTTGTGGCTCGGCGGGCGTTTCGAGTGACATCTTTCCTCACTGGCGGCGCGGTGTCGGTACGGTCGCCGCTGCGACCGGGCGGCAAATAATCAGTCGCCCCGGTGGCGGGGCGAGAGAGGCAACTTACAGGACGTAACGAACCAGCTCGATCTTGCCAAGGGCGGTATACATGGCCTCGATGTGTTCCTTGCTCTGGGCGGTGACCGTCACCCGTACCGAGTGATAGTTGCCCTTGGAGCTCGGTTGAACGGTCGGGCTGTAGGTGCCGGGAGCATGTTGCTGCAGCACTTCCACCACCATGTCGGGCAGGGCGGGATCGGCCACGCCAAGCACCTTGAACGGGAACTTGCAGGGGAACTCCAGCAGTTCATCAAACTTGGTATTCATCTACTTCACCTTTCTGGGTCGCCGGGACGCGACGTCATCTTTACGTCTTTGAGGGCCGCCGAAACGGTCCCCTCATCTGCCCCCAGGGGACAGTTCCCAGTCTATATGGGCATGAGCCGCCTCGGGATCAAGACCTGGCGGTGCGGCAAGACGTGGAAATGCTGCTTTTTACCACAAATCGTCAGTCGGCGGAACCTGCAGATTACAGGGTTATTGACTGGACAGACCGCAAAAGACAGCAGCGGCGCCTGTTGGCGCCGCTGCTTGAGGAAGGGTCTGTTACTTGAACCAGCTGGAGACCAGCATGACCAGGTAATCCCACAGGCGGCTCATCAGGCCACCTTCCTGCACCTCTTCCAGGGCAACCAGGGGAACCTGCTTGATCTCCTTGTCCCCTTGCTTGAGGTACACGGTGCCGACGCGCTGGCCCTTGGCCAGGGGCGCCTTCAGCTCGCTCTCCAGCTGGAAGTCCGCCTTGAGGTTGTTGCCCTGGCCACGGGTGACCAGCACGGAGACGTCCTTGTCGACCCCCAGCTTCACTTCCGGCTTGTCGCCCATCCAGATCTTCTGGGTGACCAGTTCGGTGCCCGCCTTGTAGGGGGTCAGGCTCTGGAAGAAGCGGAAGCCGTAGGTGAGCAGCTTCTTGCTCTCGGCAGCGCGTGAGGCCTCGCTGTTGGCCCCCATGACCACGGCGATCAGGCGCATGCCTTCGTTGTTGGTGGCGGAAGAGACCAGGTTGTAGCCGACCTGGCTGACGTGACCTGTCTTGATGCCGTCAACCTGCAGGGATTGGTCCCACAGCAGGCGGTTGCGGTTGTGCTGGGTGATGCCGTTGAACACGAAGGACTTCTGGGAGTAGATCTTGTACTCCTCCGGCTGATCGTGGATCAGGGCCTGACCCAGGCGGGCCATGTCGCGGGCGGTACTGTAGTGGCCCTCTTCATCCAGGCCGTGGGGGTTCTTGAACTGAGAGTCCTTCATGCCGAGCTTGGCGGCCCAGGCGTTCATCAGGCTGGCGAAGGAGTCGGTGCTGCCTGCCAGGTGCTCGGCCATGGCGACGCAGGCGTCGTTGCCGGACTGGATGATGATGCCCTTGTTGAGATCATCGACGGAGACCTGCTTGCCCACCTCGATGAACATCTTGGAGGAGTCGGAGTAGTTCTTGGACCAGGCGTTCTGGCTGATGGTCACCATGTCGGTGCCCTTGATGTTCCCCTTGTGCAACTCGTCGCCGACGATGTAGGAGGTCATCATCTTGGTCAGGCTGGCGGGGGGCAGACGCTCGTCGGCGTTCTGCTCGGCCAGCACCTGGCCGGAGAAGTAGTCGATCAGGATGTGGGCCTTGGCGGAGATTTCGGGCGCGGCAGGCACCACCATGGGGGCGCTGTTCAAAGTGGGGACCGGCTGGGCACTCGGCAGGGCCGAATCCGGGGTCGGAACAGGCTGGTTGGCCTGAGCGGTGGCGCTTAACAGGGAGGCCAGAATAACGGAGCGGGCAAATTTGGACATCTTGAAATTCCTGGTGCCTGGATGGGATGTACCCAAGTTGAAAAAAAGCGGGCCCCACTATACCAGATGTGCGTGTCGGTCATAGTCCGAGATGCGACCTGGACGGGATTTTATGGGATGGCCCCCGACCTCGCGTCGTATCCCGGCGCGAGGTCGGGGCGGGTATCAGGGCACGATGAAGGCCTGCTCCAACCCACCCTGGCGTATCTGCTCGAGCAGGGGGGCCTGCTTGTCGCTGGCCACGGGCCCGAGCAGGACGCGGAAGACGGCGCCATGTGCCACCACCTGGTACGGCACGCCATAGCGCTGGGTCATCACCTTGCCCATGGCCTCGGCCCGCGCCTGCGAGCCGCTGGCAAGCACCTGGATCATCTTGCCCTGGGTCGCACCGGCCCTGGGAGGGGAGACGGTGGTGGTCGCCGTGGCGGCAGGAGCAGGAGCAGGCGCGGCCTTGGCCGGTGCCGTGGGGGCCGGCGTCTCGTTCACGAAGGAATTGGCTGCTGGCGCCGCAGGCTCCATGGGCGTCATCGGGGTCATGGGCACCATCTCCACCATCTGATCGGGCTGATCGGTGATGAGTTCGAGGCGCACCCGGGCCTCACCCCCTTCCACCATCTCCAACTGCGCGGCGGCGGCGTGAGAGAGATCGATGAGGCGATCGCTGCCGAAGGGGCCGCGATCATTGACGCGTACTATGGTCTCCAGACCGTTGTCCAGATTGGTGACCCGCACGTAGCTTGGCAGGGGCAGATTGCGGTGGGCTGCGCTGAACAGGGTGCTGTCCTGCACGTCACCGTTGGCAGTCTTGTTGCCGTCCAGATCCCGGGAGAGCCAGCTGGCAGTGCCTTCCTCGCTGTAGTGCTTGATGTCGCGCCACACCTCAAACTTCTGCTTGCCGATCCAGTAGTCCCGGTTGCCGCTCTCGCTCATGGGTTCGGGGCGGGGAATGGCGCCGGTCGCCTGGGGGATCTCGATGACCTGGGGCTTCTCCTGGGGGACGGGCTCCGGGGGCAGCGGCTGGGGTTCGGGTTGGCTGCTACAGGCGGCCAGCAACAAGGTCAGGCTGAGGGGAAGAAGTTTGTGGCTGTAATGCATAAGCGTCCTGGATTGCTTGACTGAGTTGATGCACCGCCATCGCATAGAGAGGGCTGCGATTGTAGCGGGTGATCACGTAAAAATTGTGGCGCGCGACCCAGTATTCCGGTCCTTCGGCCTGCTCCATCGCCAGCAGTTTTACCGGCGTCTCGGGTGACGGCGGTGTGGCGACTTCTATGCCCGCAGCGGCCAGCTCTGTCCAGCGGTGTCTTAGCTCGAGCTCGGGTGCAAGCAGGGTACCTACTGGCGCCAATCCGATCAAGGCGGGCTCCACCACCGGCTCGCCCCAGCGCCAGTGGTGCAGGGCGAAGTAGTTGGCCACGCTGCCGATGGCATCTGCCGGGTTGGCGAAGAGATCCCGCTTGCCGTCTCCGTCGAAGTCGACCGCGTAGTGACGGTAGCTGGAGGGCATGAACTGGCCCATGCCCATGGCGCCGGCATAGGAGCCCTTGAGATTGGTGAGCGGCCACTTCTCTTCCCGGGCAAGCAGCACCAGCTGGGCAAACTCCTTGGCGAAGAAATCCGCCCGTTCGGGGTAGTGGAATCCCAGGGTGTAAAGGCTGTCGAGCACCGGATGGCGCCCCATCTGTCGACCGTAAAAGGTCTCGATGCCGATGATGGCGACGATGAGGGAGGCGGGGACCTGGTAGGTCTGCTCGGCCCGTGCCAGGGTGGCGGCATGGCGCTGCCAGAATCCCACTCCGTCCCGGATGCGCTCCGGGGTGACGAACAGCGGCCTGTAGCGGTGCCAGGGCTTGGCTTCCCAGGGGCGGCGGATGGTGTCCAGCACCTCCTGGCGCAGGCTGGCCTGGGCGGCGGCGGCCTGCAACTCTGCCAGCGGCACCTGCTGCTGCTCGGCCAGCAGGCTGAGCCGGGCCGGCGAGACGGCAGCACCCGCCGTCAGGGTGCACAGAGATAGAGCCAGCCAGCCGAGCCGCATCAGGCGAGCAGCCGCCTGTGGGTCTGGATGGACATCAGAACGCCGAAGCCCGCCATCAGGGTTACCATGGAGGTGCCGCCGTAGCTCACCAGTGGCAGGGGAACTCCTACCACCGGCAGGATGCCGCTTACCATGCCCATGTTGACGAACACATAGACGAAGAAGGTCAGGGTCAGGGCGCCCCCCAGCAGGCGTTCGAAGCTGTTCTGGGCCTGCATGGAGATAAACAGGCAGCGGCTGATGATGTAGAGGTAGATGACCAGCAAGAGGGCCACTCCCACCAGACCGAACTCCTCGCTGAAGACGGCGAAGATGAAGTCGGTGTGGCGCTCTGGCAGGAATTCGAGCTGGGACTGGGTGCCTTGCAGCCACCCCTTGCCGAACACGCCGCCGGAGCCGATCGCAATCTTGGACTGGATGATGTGATAGCCGCGACCGAGCGGGTCCTTCTCCGGGTCCAGCAGCATCAGCACCCGCTGGCGCTGGTAGTCGTGCATCAGGAAGAACCAGAGTACCGGCATGAAGGCGCAGATGAGCAAGACCGCGAGCCCGATGAGCCACCAGCTGATCCCCGCCAGGAAGATGACGAAGAAGCCGGAAGCGGCCACCAGGATGGAGGTGCCGAGATCGGGTTGGGCCGCGATAAGCAGGGTGGGCAGCAGCACCATCACCAGGGCGATCATCACATGGCTGAACTTTGGCGGCAGGGAGTGCCGGCTGAGCCAGGCGGCCACCATGATGGGCATGGAGAGTTTCATCACCTCGGAGGGCTGGAACTTCATGAAGCCGAGATCGAGCCAGCGCTGGGCCCCCTTGCCGATATGGCCGAACACGTCCACCGCGATGAGCAGCAGCACCACCACCGCAAACAGGGGCACCGACCAGCGGGCATAGAGGGAGGGCGGCAGCTGGGCCATGCCGATCATCAGACCGAAGGCCAGGGCGCCGCGCACCAGCTGGCGCACGATGGAGTCGAGATCCTGGCCCGAGGCGGAGTAGAGCACCACCATGGAGAGGGCCATCAGGGTCAGCAGGCCGAGCAGCAGCGGCAGGTCGATGTGCAGCTTGTACCAGATGCTCTGCTGGCGGGCAGAATTACTCATTGGGAAACGACCTCACTCGGTTGGGACGGCTTTTCCGGTGCCGGTGGCAACTGGGGTTCCGGCGGGAGCAGATAGGCATCCAGCATGTGGCGGGCGACCGGTGCCGCCATGGCGCTGCCGCCCCCGGCGTTCTCCAGCACCAGGGCGACCACCGCCTTGGGTGCCTCGAAGGGGGCGAAGGCGACGAACAGGGCGTTGTCGCGGTGCTCCACCTTGGTGGTGGCCGCGTTGTAGACCTGGTTCTCTTTCAGGCCCACCACCTGGGCGGTGCCGGACTTGCCCGCCGCCTTGTAGGGGGTATTGGCGAAGGCGCGGCGCCCCGTCCCTTCGTGGCCGTTGATGACGCGCCACATGCCGTCCTTGGCCACCTGCCAGTAGGTATCGCTCTTGGCGGCGATGGCCACGTTCGGGTTGATGGGGGCGTTGACCACGCCATCGGAGGAGGCGGTGCTCTTGAGCAGGTGCGGCGTCACGTCGTGACCGTTCTGGGTCAGGATGCTGATGGCCTTGGCGAGCTGGATCGGGGTGGCGCTCCAGTAGCCCTGGCCGATGCCGATGGAGATGGTGTCCCCCTGGTACCAGGGTTGACGCCAGCGGGCCATCTTCCAGTCCCGGGAGGGCATGACGCCCCGGGTCTCTTCATAGAGGTCCACGCCGCTGTACTGGCCGAAGCCGAACTTGGTCATGTAGCTGTTGATCTTGTCGATGCCGACCCGGTAGGCGAGATCGTAGAAATAGGTATCCGCCGACACTTCGATGGCGCGATAGACGTCGAGCCAGCCGTGGCCCCAGCGGCGCCAGTCCCGGAACTTCTTGGTGGTGCCCGGGATGGAGAAGCTGGGCCCGCCGAAGTAGCGGTAATTGGGGGTGATCGCCCCCTCATTGAGCCCCATCACCGCCATCATGGGCTTGACGGTGGAGGCGGGGGCATAGATGCCCTGGGTGGTGCGGTTGACCAGCGGCCGGGCGGGATCGTTGAGCAGCGCCGAGTAGTTGGCGCTGGAGATGCCGGTCACGAACAGGTTGGGGTCGTAGCTCGGGCTCGACTCCATGGCCAGGATGGCGCCGGTGTTGGGCTCCATCATCACGATGGCGCCCCGGCGGCCGGCCAGCAGCTCCTGGGCTTTCAACTGCAGGCGGATGTCGATGTTGAGGTAGATGTCCTTGCCGGGCTCGGGGGGCTGGAATTTCAGGGTGCGCACCACCCGGCCGCGGTTGTTCACCTCGACCTCCTGATAACCCGCCACGCCGTGCAGCTGATCCTCGTAGTACTTCTCTACCCCCTGTTTGCCGATGTCCTTGGTGGCGGCATAGTTGGCGAGCTTCTCCTCCTTCTCGAGGCGCTCCACGTCACGGGTGTTGATCTTGGCCACGTAGCCCAGGGCATGGGTCAGGGTATCGCCGAACGGGTAGTAGCGCTTGAGGTAGGCCTCGATGCTGGCCCCCGGGTAGTTGTGCTGGTTGACCGAGAAGAGGGCGACCTGGTATTCGGTCAGCTTCTCGAACAGGGGCACGGGCTTGAAGCGGCGCTGACGTTTGACCTCGGCCAGGAACTTCTCCTTGGTCCCCTCCGGCAGGGCCAGCAGGGTGATGAGGTCGTCCGCGGTCTTCTCCAGGTTCTCGGTCTCTTCGGGCACGATCTCCAGGCTGTAGACAGGGCGGTTTTCCGCCAGCAGGACACCGTTGGCGTCGTAGATGAGGCCACGGGGCGGCGCCACCGGTACCACACGGATGCGGTTGTCGTTGGATCGGGTCTGATAAGTTTCGTAAGACTCTACTTGCAGGTAGTAGAGGTTAGCCAGCAGCACCAGCATGAGGGTGACCATGCCGATGTAGGCGACCAGGGTGCGCCGGAAGAACAGACGTCCCTCGGCACTGTGATCGCGCATTTCAATGCGATTCTTCAGCATGCCGTTACCTTGTGGCTGACGTGCGGGTGAGAGAGGAGAAATGCATGCTCAGGGTCGGCATGGGTCACTCTCTGTGATAAGGGTGATTGGTGGTGATGCTCCAGGCGCGATAGAGGCTCTCGGCCACCAGTACCCGCACCAGGGGATGGGGCAGGGTCAGGGGCGAGAGAGACCAGCTCTGCTCCGCGGCAGCCTTGCACTCGGGGGAGAGCCCCTCCGGGCCACCCACCAGCAGCGCCACATCCCGGCCATCCAGCTTCCAGGCTTCCAGTTGCACGGCGAGCTGCTCCGTGGTCCAGGGCTTGCCCGGAATGTCCAGGGTCACGATACGGGAGCGGCCGGCGGCGGCCAGCATGGCTTCCCCTTCCTTTTGCAGGATGCGGGGAATGTCGGCATTCTTGCCGCGCTTGCCTGCGCCGATCTCGACCAGCTCGAACGGCATGTCTTTGGGGAAGCGGCGACGGTACTCTTCGAAGCCATGCTCTACCCAGGCAGGCATCTTGGTGCCCACGGCAATCAACTGGATCTTCATCTTTGGTTACGCTGTCGCCCTTTATTGCGAATTGACCTGGGCGGCGCCGCTCCAGAGTTTTTCCAGCTGGTAGAAGTCGCGGTACTCATCCTGCATCACGTGGACGATGACCGACCCCATGTCCACCAGCACCCACTCACCGGTGAGTTCCCCTTCCACGCTCAGCAGGTCGAGCCCCGCATGACGGGCCTCGCTGGCGAGGTTGTGGGCGATGGCACTGACGTGACGATTGGAGTTGCCGGAGCAGATGATCATGGTGTCCGTGATGCTGGATTTGCCGCGCACATCGAGGGTGATGATGTCGCGGCCTTTCATGTCATCGATCTTGTCGACGATAAAGGCGAGCAATTCTTGGCCTTGCAATGTCTTCTCCTATCTTCCGGCGCCAGAGGGCGGCGGATTATATCATGGTCACTCCCGTTTCCCAGCCTGGCAAAGGGAGCATCGCCCGGGGAGGCGTCCCGTGGGGGAGGGGCCCCTTGACGATCACTATAGTGTGCAACCCGGCCTGGCAATAGTCAGGGCCGGGCCCGGTGCGCCCGGACGTGTCGGCTGATCCGCCTGCGTGGCGCCGTTTACTGCGTTGCCGATGAGCGGTAGAGCCCGTGGCGCCGGATATAGTCGGCGACCGGGTTGGGCAGCAGGTATTTGGGATCCTGGCCTGCCGCGAGCAGGGCACGCAGGCGTGTGGCCGACAGCTCGACGGGCAGGTTGTCACAAAGCCAGACATGACCGTGGCGCTGGCGATGGAGATCCTGAATGTCCCGGGTCTGGTGGCGGGCCAGCAGCTCGGCAACCTGGACGGAATAATCCGGTTGCCAGCCTGGGCGGCAGCTCACCACCAGATGGGCGTAATCGAGCAGCTCCTGCCAGCGGTGCCAGCCCGGCAGGCCGAGCAGGGAATCCATCCCCATCAAAAAGCAGAGCGGGGTGTCCGGCAGCTCGCTCCTCAACTCGACAAGGGTGTCGATAGTCCAGGAGGGGGTGTCGCGCCTGAGCTCCCGCTCATCCACCACGAATCCCGGGTTGTCCGCCGCAGCGAGCCGGACCATGGCGAGCCGCTGCTCGCTGGAGCAGAGCGGATTGGCCCGGTGGGGCGGGATATGGTTCGGGAGCAGGCGCACCTCGGCCAGACCCAGGGCGTCCCGTGCCTCGATGGCGGGCCTCAGGTGGCCGATGTGAATGGGATCGAAGGTGCCGCCGAGGATCCCGATGGGCGGTGTCAGCATGATTCCGTCTCCAGCAGGGGGAGCGGGGTACCGTCACGAAAGCCGAGGGCGATGGTTTGCAGCATCAGCCAGGCCTGTTCGGTGTCGAAATGGCGCTGGGCATGGTCCAGCTGGGCCATCAGTTGCCAGAGTTGCCGGATCTTGGGGAAGGGAAGCCGGGTCAGCGCCTGCTGGATGAGCTGCTGGCGGCTCTGCCAGATGCGCAGGCGGCTGAAATGCTCCACCAGGGGCTGTCCGGCGCGGGCGGCCAGCGCCAGCTCGGTGAGCTGCTCCAGCTCGCGGCACAGGGTCCAGGCCAGCATGCCGGGTTCGGTGCCCTCGGCGCGCAGGGCCAGCAGGATGCGCTGGGCCCGGTTCACCTTTCCTTCCAGCAGGGTATCGACGAGCTGGAAGGGAGTGAAGTGGGCGTGGCGGATGATGGTCTCCTGCAGATAGGCGACGCTGATGGGCTGGGGCGGCGAGAGCAGGGTCAGCTTCTCGATCTCCTGGCTCGCGGCCAGCAGGTTGCCCTCGTAGGCGTGGCACATGAAGTTGACCGCATCCGGCAGTGCCTTGAGGCCGAAGCGCTGAAAGCGGGCGCTCATCCAGCGCGGGAAGAAGCGGGGCTCGGGGTGGTTGACCGGTACATAGGTGCCGCTCTGGCTCAGCTTGTCGAACCAGGCCGCCTTCATCTGGGTCTGGTTGAGGCGGGGGCCCGAGAGCACCAGCAGCAGGTCGGGGTGGAGCTGCTTGCCAATGTCGCTGATGCGGGCGGCGAGATCCTTGTCGATCTTGGCGGGCAGCTCCAGCTCGATGATCTGGCGGGCCGAGAACAGGCTCATGGCCTGGCAGGCATCGTAGACCAGGTTCCAGTCCAGCCCCTGTTCCACCACGAAGCTGTGGCGTTCATCGAAGCCCTGTTTGCGAGCCACCTGACGCACGGCGTCGACAGCTTCCAGTTTGAGCAGGGGCTCGTCCCCAAAAATGAGATAGCAGGGCTTGAGCCCTGCCTTGAGATGATCCGCAAACTGCTCGGGATAGACTCTCATCAACACCCTCTCATCAAGATACGCGCATCAGAACTTGACCTGACTGAGCTGGCGAATAACCAGGTTGGCGGCCTGCTCCTGCATCTCCTTGCCCAGCTGCTCCTGCTCGCGGGAGGAGGCGAGTGCCGCATCCGGCTTGTTCAGGAAGCTGCGATTGAAGGTGATGGGGAAGACCTGGGTCGGTTTGCCCGGCATGACCACGGTGAACTGGGTGCTGTAACTGAGCAGGTATTCGCGGTCCTGGCCGATGGAGTCGACCGAGGCGACCTGGCTGCGGCTACGTACCCCGGCCAGGGTCAGCACCGGGATGCCCTCCTTGTCGGCGAGTTCGACGCCAGCGGCCTTGAGACGGGTGGTGACCAGTCGGTAGAAGTCGCTCTTGTTGTCACCGACCACTTTCATGGTCATCAGCTCTGGGGGAATGGCGGTGCCCCGCATCTGAAAACCGCAGGCCTGCAGCAGCAGTCCTGCCAGCACGATGGCCATCCAGCGCGTGAAGATGGTGCCCATAAAAAATCCTCTTTGCATGAAGGGAAGAGCGGCGGGCGCAGGGCCCGCCGTCATCATCCGTGTGTCGTCAGCCCCTGGCCCGGACCGTCGGCCGCCGCCAGGGGAGGCGTCATCAGTTGGCCACGATGTTGAGCAGCTTGCCCGGCACGTACACGACTTTGCGCACGGTCAGACCGTCAGTGAACTTCTGTACGGACGCATCGGCCATGGCCAGCTTCTCGACGTCGGCCTGGCTTATCTCGGCCGGTACGGTCAGTTTGCCGCGCATCTTGCCGTTGATCTGCACCACCACCAGCTTCTCGGTCTCGACCATGGCCGCTTCGTCAGCCACCGGCCAGGCCGCGACATCGATGTCCCCTTCCTTGCCCAGCATCTTCCACAGCTCGAAGCCGATGTGCGGGGTGATGGGGTAGAGCATGACCACGACCGCTTCCAGCGCTTCCTGCATCAGGGCGCGATCCTGAGCGTCACTGCCCAGTTTTGCCAGGTTGTTCATCAGCTCCATGATGGCGGCGATGGCGGTGTTGAAGGTCTGACGGCGACCCACATCGTCGCTCACCTTGGCGATGGTCTTGTGCAGCTCGCGGCGCACGGCTTTCTGGTCGCTGGTGAGGGCGGCGACGTCCAGTGCGGCAACGGCGCCACCGGATACGTGCTCGAAGGTGATGCGCCACAGGCGACGCAGGAAGCGCTGGGCACCTTCCACGCCAGAGTCGGACCACTCCAGGGTCATCTCGGCCGGAGAGGCGAACATCATGAACAGACGGACGGTATCGGCGCCGTAACGCTCCACCATCAGCTGCGGGTCGATGCCGTTGTTCTTGGACTTGGACATCTTGGTCATGCCGGAGTGCATCACTTCACGACCCTCAAGGTCGACAGCCTTGGTGATGCGGCCCTTATCGTCACGTTCCACCTTGACGTCGAGGGGGCTGACCCAGACGTTGCCGCCCTTCTCATCCTTGTAGTAGAAGGCGTCGGCCAGCACCATGCCCTGGCAGAGCAGGCGCTTGAACGGCTCGTCGCTGTTCACGAGGCCCGCATCGCGCAGCAGCTTGTGGAAGAAGCGGGCATAGAGCAGGTGCATACAGGCGTGCTCGATGCCGCCGATGTATTGATCCACCGGCAGCCAGTGGTTGGCAGCCGCCGGATCCAGCATGCCCTTGTCGTAGTCCGGGGAGCAGTAGCGGGCGTAGTACCAGGAAGACTCCATGAAGGTGTCGAAGGTATCGGTCTCGCGGAACGCTTCCTGGCCGTTATAAGTGGTCTTGGCCCACTCGGCATCGGCCTTGATCGGGCTCTGGATACCGTCCATCACCACGTCTTCCGGCAGCAGTACCGGCAGTTGATCTTCCGGGGTCGGCACCACGGTACCGTCCGCCAGGGTCAGCATGGGGATGGGAGCGCCCCAGTAGCGCTGACGGGAAACGCCCCAGTCGCGCAGACGGTAGTTGACGGTGCGCTTGCCCTTGCCGAGCCCTTCCAGCTTGTTGGCGATGGCATCGAAGGCACCCTGGAAGTCGAGACCGTCGAATTCGCCAGAGTTGAACAGCACGCCCTTCTCGGTATAAGCCGCTTCGCTCACGTCGGCGTCGCCATCAACCGGCTTGATCACCGCCTTGATGTCGAGGCCGTATTTGGTGGCGAATTCGAAGTCACGCTGATCATGGGCCGGAACCGCCATCACGGCGCCGGTGCCGTAGTTCATCAGCACGAAGTTGGCGACCCAGACCGGCACCTTGCGGCCATCCAGCGGGTGAATGGCGAAGAGGCCGGTTGCCATGCCCTTCTTCTCCATGGTGGCCAGTTCAGCTTCGGCTACCTTGGTGTTCTTGCACTCTTCGATGAAGGCGGCCAGCTCCGGATTGTCCTGGGCTGCCTGCAGCGCCAGCGGGTGACCGGCGGCGATGCCCACATAGGTCACACCCATGAAGGTGTCCGGACGGGTGGTGTAGACCTCGAGGTGCTCGGCCTGACCGTCGATATTGAAGCTGATGTTGACCCCTTCGGAGCGGCCAATCCAGTTGCGCTGCATGGTCTTGACCATCTCCGGCCAGCCTTCCAGATTGTCGATGTCGTTCAACAGCTCTTCGGCGTAGTCGGTGATCTTGATGAACCACTGGGGGATCTCTTTCTGTTCCACCGGGGTATCACAGCGCCAGCAGCAGTTGTCCACTACCTGCTCGTTGGCCAGCACCGTCATGTCGTTCGGGCACCAGTTGACGGAGGAAGTCTTCTTGTAGACCAGGCCCTTTTCGTAGAGCTTGGTGAAGAACCACTGCTCCCAGCGGTAGTAGTCCGGCTTGCAGGTGGCCAGCTCCCGATCCCAGTCATAGCCCAGACCCAGCATCTTCAGCTGGTTCTTCATGTATTCGATGTTTTCGTAGGTCCAGGGGGCCGGCGCCGTGTTGTTCTTGATGGCGGCGTTTTCTGCCGGCAGGCCGAAGGCATCCCAACCGATGGGTTGCAGCACGTTCTTGCCATTGAGCCGTTGATAACGGGAGATCACATCACCTATGGTGTAGTTGCGAACGTGCCCCATGTGTAGACGACCAGACGGATAGGGGAACATGGAGAGGCAGTAGAACTTTTCCTTGTCTACTTTCTCCACCGCCTTGAAGGTTTTCTTGGCATCCCAGTGCTTCTGCACTGCTGGTTCTATGGATTGGGGAACGTATTGCTCTTGCATTGGTGACATCCGGATCTGTGAAATGAATAGATAAAACGGCTGGGAAATCCCGATAGAATACCCATATCCTGCGGCGGCAACAACCGCCAGCATCCGCCCGGTCTCGGGCCAGGTCAGGTACCCGCGAGGATTTGCAGCGCCGCAAGAGCCGCGAGAGTCGCAACGAAGTGAGAATGGCAACCGCCGCCCGTATCCGCCGAGCCCGAGGTCAGGGTCTGGCTCGATCGGGATTCAGCAGAGGAGTGATGGCCATGGACAAACGTCGACAAGGGTATGAAGCCTTTATCGCCCAGCTCAAGAAGCAGTGGGAAGAGACGGAAGCGTTTCAGGGAGAGCGCCTCAACCGGATGATCGCCAAGGTGCAGGCCTATCTGGAGGCGGCCGGGGATCTGACCCAGGACGAGCTGGCGCTGATCGCCGAGTATGTGAAGCGGGATCTGGGCAACTATGACGAAGGGCGCAAGGATGAGCAGGTGGAGGAGTCCGCCTTCATGCTGGCGCTCAAGGACACCGCCTGGTCCTGGCTGGCGGACGTGACCGACCGAACCCAGGTGGAGTGGCAGGAGTTGGCGGACGAGCTGGAACACAAGGGGGTCTACCGGGCGGGGGACTGGGTGGGACTCGGGGTGCTGGTGTGCGACCACTGCGAGTGGCGCCATACCGTGCTGCACCCGGAGCAGCTTGACACCTGCCCGGAGTGTGGGGCCGATGAATATCATCGCGAGCCGCTGTCTCCTTGAGCCGCCAGACTGTGCCAAGCCATAAGCCAAACCATAAAAAGAGGCGCCCAAGGGCGCCTCTTTTGTTTATCGGCGTTGTGTGGTCTTAGCCCTTGCGCGCCCAGGGGTGGGCACGGGGACGCAGCCACAGGGCCAGCCCCAGCAGGGCGGCGGCCAGGCCATACATGGGCCAGCTGCCAAAACGCAGATAGGGGGTCACGCCGTGAGCGGGACGCACCTCGGTGCGCAATACTCCAGCCTCGAACTGTGGGATCTGGGCGATGATGCTGCCGTCTATCTCGGTGACGATGGTGATGCCGGTGTTGGTGTCGCGCAGCAGCGGGCGGGCCAGCTCGAGGGCGCGCATGCGGGCGATCTCCATGTGCTGCCAGGGGCCGATGCTGGTGCCGAACCAGGCGTCGTTGGAGACGGTCAGCAGAAAGTCGGTATCCGGCTGCACATTGCGGCGCACCTCGTCCGGGAAGATGATCTCGTAACAGATGGCGGCGGCAAACTTGAGCCCCTTGGCGATCAGGTTCGGCTGCACCTCGTCACCCCGGCTGAAGGAGGACATGGGGAGGTTGAAGAAGGGGGCGATGGGACGCAGCAGATCTTCAAAGGGTACGAACTCGCCGATGGGCAGCAGGTGGTACTTGTAGTAGCGGTTCTTGTGCTCGTAGTAGTAGGACTCCTTGCCCTCAGCATCCTGCACCCCCATGCCGAGCACGGTATTGAAGAAGCGCTGCTGTTTCAGATCGTAATGGATGATCCCCGCCAGCAGGCCGGTGTCGTTCACCTTCATCGCCTTGTCCAGGCTCTCCAGATAGGAACCCATCTCCTTCTCGATGGCCGGGATGGCGGACTCCGGCCAGACGATGATGTCGGCATCCTGGTTCTCGCGGCTGAGATCCTGATACTTGCGTACCGTCGGCACCAGGGCCTCCGGATCCCACTTGAGGGACTGCTCGATGTTGCCCTGCACCAGCGCGACCTTGACCGGCTCACCCCGGGTCACCCAGTTGAGCTGCATCAGCCCCTGGGCGGCGCCCACCAGGGCGACGGGGAGCAGCAGCCAGGCCGGCTTGCGGTGCTGCCATACCAGCCAGAGGGCGGAGGCGGTGAGCAGCAGGGCGAGGGTGATGCCCTGCACCCCGAGAAGGGGAGCGAAGCCCTTGAGGGGGCCGTCTATCTGGGTGTAGCCGAACCAGAGCCAGGGGTAGCCTGTCATCACCCAGCCCCGCAGCCAGTCGGCCATCAGCCAGAGCGCCGGGAAGGCGAGCAGCCAGCGGCTCCAGTGGCGGCCGACAAAGAAGCGGGCGAAGAGCCAGCAAGCCAGGGTCGGGTAGAGGGAGAGATAGGCGCAGAGCCCGGCCAGCAGCACGAAGGCGGCCGGCAGCGGAATGCCGCCAAACTCCGTCATGCTGACGTGGATCCACCACTGCCCGGGCAGGAACAGACCCATGGCGTAGCCGAAGCCGCGCCAGGCTGCCTGTTTGGGGGTGGCCTTGTCCAGCAGGGCGTAAAGGCCGAGCAGGGAGGGGATCACCAGGGGCCAGTAGCCGAAAGGGGAGAAGGCCAACACGGCGATGGCGCCGCTGGCAATGGCAAACAGGCTGGTCAGGAGTTTCGATTTCACGGGGGATCGGGGCTCGAATTGGACTGAATGGAAACACAATGGCCGACATCTTAACCGCAAACCGGGTCAACGGCGAGCCTCGCGGTCGGCGTGGGCCCAGGGGCGGTCGCGCGGCGGGAGAGAGGCAAAAAAAGCGCCCCTGACGAGAGGGGCGCGGGATGTGCGTGGGGCTGGGCGGGATCAGGACTCCGGCTGCGCCGCCGCATGATGCTCGGGGATCTTCACCTGCAACTGTTGCAGGCGACGGCGATCGGCGTGCATCACCTTGAACAGGTAGCCGTCGAGTTCGATCTCTTCACCCTTCTTGGGCAGGTGGCTGAAGGCGTGCATCACCAGACCGCCGACGGTGTCCACCTCTTCATCGCTGAACTGGGTGCCGAAGAAGTCGTTGAAGTCCTCGATCTCGGTCAGCGCGCTCACCGAGAAGACCCGCTTGCTGATGCGGCGGATCTCTTCCGGCTCGTCCTCGATGTCGTCGAACTCGTCGTCAATCTCGCCGACGATGAGCTCCAGAATGTCCTCGATGGTCACGAGGCCAGAGACACCGCCAAATTCGTCCACCACGATGGCCATGTGGTAGCGCTCTTCCCGGAACTCCTTGAGCAGGCGATCGACCCGCTTGCTCTCAGGCACGATCACCGTGGGACGCAGGATCTTCTCCAGCTGGAGCGGCTCGCTGGCATGCTGGCCGCCAAAACCGAACGGCAATAGATCCTTGGCGAGCAAGATGCCCTCCACGTGATCCTTGTCTTCGTTGATCACCGGGAAGCGGGAGTGGCCGGATTCGATGATGACCGGCAGGAACTCGTCCACCGGCTGGGACTTCTCGATGGTCACCATCTGGGAGCGGGGGATCATGATGTCACGCACGCGCAGCTCGGCAATTTCGAGCACGCCCTCGATCATGTCCTTGGTGTCCTGATCGATGAGGTCCCGCTCTTCGGCATCGGCGATGACCTCTACCAGATCATTGCGGTCTTTTGGCTCGCCCTGGAAGAGTTGGCTGAGTTTGTCGAGCCAGGTTTTCTTCGGCGAGCCGGTACTAGGGTGATCGTCGGTCATTTTCTCTCTTGGTTACTCGTATGAACACACTTGAAATCGTTGTGGCTATATGAGGATGGGCATCGGCTGTTTCAAGACGATGACCATCCAGTTCGTTACTCTTCGTCGTTCAGATAAGGATCGGCGAAGCCCAGTTCCTGCATGATGTCGCGCTCGAGCTGCTCCATCTCCTCGGCTTCCTCGTCCTCGATATGGTCATAACCTAGCAGATGCAGACTGCCATGCACAACCATGTGAGCCCAGTGGGCCATCAGGGGCTTGCCCTGTTCGACGGCTTCGGCCTCGACCACCTGGCGGCAGATCACCAGATCCCCGAGCAGGGGCAGCTCGAGACCCGGCGGCGCCTCGAAGGGGAAGGAGAGCACGTTGGTGGGCTTGTCCTTGCCGCGATAGGTATGGTTGAGCTCGCGGCTCTCCGCCTCGTCCACTAGGCGCACCGTCACCTCGGCCTCGGGCTGGAAGCCCAGAATGGTGCCGTCGAGCCAGCCTTGCAGCTGGGCCTCGGTCGGCAGGCCGTCGTTGCTGGCACAGGCCAGTTGCAGATCCAGGGTCACGCTCATTGGGCACTCTCTTTGCTGGTGTTCTCTTTGCGGGGAGTGGCTGCGCTCTTCTCGGCCGCCTGCTGGGCATCGAATGCCTCGTAGGCCTGGACGATGCGGGCGACCACGGGATGGCGCACCACGTCCTTGGACTCGAAGAAGTTGAAGGATAGGCCATCGACCCCCTGCAACACCTCCAGGGCGTGGCGCAGGCCGGACTTGGTGCTGCGGGGCAGGTCCACCTGGGTGATGTCGCCGGTGACCACCGCCTTGGAGTTGAAGCCGATGCGGGTCAGGAACATCTTCATCTGCTCCGTGGTGGTGTTCTGGGCCTCGTCCAGGATGATAAAGGCGTCATTCAAGGTTCTGCCTCGCATGTAGGCGAGCGGCGCCACCTCGATGACGTTGCGCTCCATCAGCTTCTCCACCCGCTCGAAGCCCAGCATCTCGAACAGGGCGTCGTAGAGGGGGCGCAGGTAGGGGTCCACCTTCTGGGAAAGATCGCCGGGCAGGAAGCCGAGCTTCTCACCGGCTTCCACCGCCGGGCGAGTCAGCAGGATGCGGCGGATCTCCTGGCGCTCCAGGGCATCCACGGCGGCGGCCACGGCGAGATAGGTCTTGCCGGTCCCGGCGGGCCCGATGCCGAAGCTGATGTCGTGGCGCACGATATTGGCGATGTACTGGGCCTGGTTCGGGCTGCGGGGCTTGATGAGACCGCGCTTGGTCTTGACCGTGACCTCCTTGCCATACGGCAGGGAAGGGGCGGGTTCGTCGTCCTGCTCCAGCACGCGGGACTCCTGCACCGCCAGGTGCACCATCTCGGGGGTGATGTCGCTCACCTTGCTCCCCTTGAGGGGCTGGGTTTCCACATAGAGGTGCTTGAGGATGACGGCAGCCGCCTCCACCTGGGCCTGCTTGCCGATCACTTGGAAGTGGTTGTCCCGGTAGCTTATCTCGATGCCGAGACGTCGCTCCAGCTGCTTGAGGTTGTCGTCAAAGGGTCCGCACAGGCTGGCGAGGCGCTGGTTGTCGGCAGGTTCCAGATGCAGATTCAGGGTGGAGATGTGTCGGCTCAAGGTGTCCTCTTATCGGTTGTTCCCCCGCCACGGGGCGGGGGAGAGAGTCATCAATGGGGTCTGAAGGCCGCAACGCCCAGATCATCGGGCACGTTGTCAGGACGACGGGCGAGGATCTCGCTCGGGGCCGTGGCGATGCGCAGGTTCATTTCGTCCTCGCCGCGGATGAAGCGGCCGCGCAGGGAGTAGGGGCGTACGTCGGTGATCTCCACGTCGGCGAAGCCGCCGATGAGGCGGTGCGGCCCTTCGAAGTTGACCACCCGGTTGTTCTCGGTGCGGCCACTGAGCTGCATGGGATCCATCTTGGAGGGCCCCTCCACCAGGATGCGCTGCACCGAGCCCAACATGGCGCGGCCGATGAGCATGGACTGGTGATTGATGCGGTTTTGCAGTCGGGTCAGGCGGGCCTTCTTCACTTCCATGTCGACGTCATCGGGCAGGTCCGCGGCCGGGGTGCCGGGGCGCGGGCTGTAGATGAAGCTGAAGCTCATGTCGAAGTTGATCTCCTCGATGAGTTTCATGGTGGCCTCGAAGTCTTCGTCCGTCTCGTTCGGGAAGCCGACGATGAAGTCGGAGCTCATGGTGATGTCGGGACGCACGGCGCGCAGGCGGCGGATCTTGGACTTGTACTCCAGCACGGTGTGCGGGCGCTTCATCATGGTCAGGATACGGTCGGAGCCGCTCTGGATGGGCAAGTGCAGGAAGCTGACCACCTCGGGGGTATCACGATAGACCTCGATGATGTCGTCGGTGAACTCGACCGGGTGGCTGGTGGTATAGCGAATGCGGTCGATGCCGTCGATGGCAGCCACCAGGCGCAGCAGCTCGGCGAAGGTGCAGACCTCCCCGTCGAAGGTCGGCCCCCGGTAGGCGTTGACGTTCTGGCCGAGCAGGTTCACTTCGCGCACCCCTTGCTGGGCGAGCTGGGCGATTTCATAGAGCACGTCATCCAGCGGTCGGCTCACCTCCTCGCCACGGGTGTAGGGCACCACACAGAAGGAGCAGTACTTGGAGCAGCCTTCCATGATGGAAACGAAGGCGGTCGCCCCCTCGGCACGGGGTTCGGGCAGGTTGTCGAACTTCTCGATCTCGGGGAAGGCGATGTCCACCTGGGCACCGCGCCCCTCCTGCACCTGCTTGATCATGGTCGGCAGGCGGTGCAGGGTCTGGGGTCCGAAGACGATGTCCACATAGGGCGCCCGGCTGCGCAGGTTCTCCCCTTCCTGGGAGGCGACGCAGCCGCCCACCCCGATCACCAGCCCCGGTTTTTTCGCCTTGAGCTTCTTCCAGCGACCGAGCTGGTGGAACACCTTCTCCTGGGCCTTCTCGCGGATGGAACAGGTGTTGAGCAGCAGCACATCTGCCTCTTCCGGCTCCTCGGTAAGCGTGTAGCCATTGCTGGCATCCAGCAGGTCCGCCATCTTGGACGAGTCGTACTCGTTCATCTGGCAGCCCCAGGTCTTGATATGAAGTTTCTTGCTCATTGCTTCTCGTGACTGGTTTTGAAATCGGCAGGGTCAAAGGACCGGCCATTTTACTCCGCAATCCCGGTGCTGACCAGTCTGGGGCCGCCCGCCGCCATCAGGGCCGGCTTGTCGTCGGCAATTGCGCATCCCTCTCACTGTTTCTGCCGCCTCCTTGCGTTATCATGCCCCATTCGGTTCGGCCCTTGCCCCTTATCGCGGGGACTCCTTGCAGGAATCAAGTTATGGAACAGTGTGATATCGCCATCGTCGGCGCCGGCATGGTGGGCGCCGCCACCGCCTGCCTGCTGGCGGCAGAGGGGCTCTCGGTACGGGTCATCGAGACCCGGTTGCCCGAGCCCTATGCCCCCGAGCAGCCGCTGGATCTGCGGGTTTCCGCCATCAGTCAGGCCTCGGTGGCGCTGCTGACCCGGGCCGGTGCCTGGCAATATCTGCAGCAGATGCGGCTGTGCCCCTATCGCCGGCTGGAGACCTGGGAGCTGGACGGCTTCGCTACCCGCTTCGACGCGGTGGATCTCGGGCTGCCCCAGCTCGGCTACATCATCGAGAACCGGCTGATCCAGCTCGCCCTGCTGAAAAGGATGGAGGATTTCCCGACCATCCAGACCCATACCCCGGCGGCGGTGACGAGTCTGCGCCAGAGTGCGGATGACGCCGTGCTGACCCTGGATGACGGCACCGAGCTGCAGGCGCGCTGGGTGCTGGCCTGCGATGGTGCCGAATCCCACACCCGGCGACTGGCCGGCATCGGGGTGTCGCGTTTCGAGTACCGCCAGCACTGCATGCTGATCAACATCGACACCGATTTTGCCCAGGAAGACATCACCTGGCAGCAGTTCACCCCGAGCGGCCCGCGCGCCTTCCTGCCGCTGCCGGGCCGCCATGGCTCCCTGGTCTGGTATGACAGCCCGGCCCGCATCCGGGCGCTGGCCGCCATGAGCAACGAGGCCCTGGCCGTCGAGGTGCGCCGCCACTTCCCCAGCCGCCTTGGCGGTTTCACCGTGACGGCCAAGGGGAGCTTCCCCTTGGTGCGCCGCCACGCCAACGACTATCACGCCGGGCGAGTGGTGCTGCTCGGGGATGCGGCCCACACCATCAACCCGCTGGCGGGGCAGGGGGTCAACCTCGGTTTCAAGGACGTGGCCTGCTGGGCCGGGTTGCTCGGCAAGGCGGGGGCACTGTGGCATGAGCTGGCGCTGGCCGGGCGTTACGAGGGGCGACGCCGCCCTGACAACCTGCTGATGCAGTCGGGGATGGATCTCTTCTACGGGGTCTTCAGCAACGAGATAGGCCCCCTCAGGCTTGCCCGCAACCTGGCGCTGAATCTGGCGGACAAGGCGGGCCCCCTCAAGGAGATGGCGCTACGCTATGCGCTTGGGCTGGTATGAGGCAGTGCGTGGCACTGCCAGGTGCCAATCGGGTGGCATATCAATCCGTGTGATGGTGCCAGCCGGTTTTTTATATGGCCGCGAGGAGTGATCCTGGCGGCCCAGGGGCAAAACGGCCTCAGGCAAGGGGGGAGCACACCATGAACAAGGCATTGCTGGTGATCGATTTCATCAACGACATCGCCCACCCGGACGGGCGCATCGCCGCCTCGGCGGCCCAGGTGATCGAGCAGGACGCCATTGCGCACGCCAATCAGGCGCTGGCTCATGCCCGCGCTCACGGCTGGCTGGTGGTGCTCATCAAGGTGGGGTTTGACGAGGGCTATCTGCTGCATCCCAGGGGTTCCCCCATGTTTGGCCGTGCCCGGCAGTTCGGGGCCCTCTCCCTGGCGGACAGCGGCACCGACTTTCACCCGGAGCTCGATGTGCAACCCGGGGATCTGGTGCTGACCAAACCCAGGGTCAGCCCCTTCTACGGCACGGCGCTGGAGCCGGCGCTACGGGCCAATCGCATCGAGCATCTCTATGTGTGCGGCGTGAGCACCAGCTGGGCCATTCAGGGGGCGGTGCGAGATGGTCACGATCGGGACTACGCCATCACCATCCTGGAAGATGCCTGCGCGGCGGCGGATGCCGCAGAACATCAGGCTTCCCTGCGCATGCTCGGTCGCATTGCCGAGATCATCAAGGTCGCGGAGCTGGCGGAACGGGACTGAGCCCGGCCATCCTCTCCTGCAGGCATCTCATGCATCTCATGCATCTCATGCATCTCATGCATCTCATGCATCTCATGCATCTCATGCGGGCTCGGGGTGCGTTTCTCTCACCATGGCGAGGAAGCGATCCCGAATGGGATCGGCAAATTCCGGGTTCCACACCAGGCTGATTTCCCATTCCGACCAGGGGCCGGAGAGAGGGTAGAGGGTCACCTCCTTGCCCGCGATGAACCCTACGCTGCGCGGCAGGATGGCGTTGCCGATACCGGCGGCCACCAGGGCGACCAGGGTCTGGATGTCTTCCGCCTCCTGGATGAGACCGGTCAGCCGGTTGGCACCGAGGAAGCGGGCGATCTGCTGGCTGAGACCCGGACAGCGATGGCCCACCATCTGCAGCAAGGGATCGCGGATCAGCGCCCGCTCCAGGTCGAAGTCCGGCCCTGCCACCCGGGTGGGGACGGCCAGCACCAGCCTGTCCGTCAGCAACCTGTGTTCCCTCAGCTGCGGCGCATCAGGCCGTCGCATGAAGCCCAGTTGCAGCCGACCCGCCAGCAAGTGCTCCTGCTGGATGGCGGAGGTGGTGTCCCGCAGGTGGACCAGCACGTCGGGGGCCTGCTGTTTGAAACGGGCCACCAGGGAGGGGGCCAGTGCAAAGCTGGAGAGCCCGAACCCGATGTTGAGGCGTCCGGCGGCACCGCTTGCCAGCGCCAGGGCATGCTGCTCGAATCCCTTGCCGTGATCCACCAGAGCCCTGGCCTGGGGCAGCAACTGGAGGCCGATGGCGGTCAGCTCGGCCCCGTGGCGGCCCCGGTTGAACAGGGTGCTGCCGAGGGCCTGCTCCAGCCCCTGGATCTGCTTGGTCAGGGCCGGTTGCGTCACAAAAAGCCGGCTGGCCGCTTCCCGGTAGTTGGCACTCTCGGCCAGCATGACGAAGGCCTGCAATTGTCTCAGGTCGAATCTCATTCCATTTGGTTATCCAATGTGGCGATTTATTGATTATAAGTTATCTAGTCTCCTTGTTCTAATGGTCTCGAAACGGGCCTGCTTGCCCGCTGTTCAGCCACAAGGAGTCATGTCATGTCGAGCGAACGCTATCTGTTTTTGATCAAGGGGAGCCTGGTGATGGCTCAGCCGCTGGCCGCACCGGAGACCGGGGAGCTGCTGACCAGCCTGTTGCAGCAGGGGTTCGTCGTCGCCCCCTTGCCGGTGTGGGCCAGCAATGCGGAGCAGGCGCTCGCCTGTTACGAGGCCGCTGCCCAGCGGCAGGTCTTCGCCGATGCGCTGGCGGGGAGAGCCCTGTGAGCGCGGTGCGCGTGAAGGCTGCGGCCCTGCTGCTGGACATGGACGGGACCCTGGTCCACTCCACCGGCGACGTGGAAGTCGTGTGGCGGCGCTGGTGTCAGCACCATGGGCTGGATCCCGCTCCCGTGCTCGCCATGTGTCACGGCGTGCGCTCACGGGAGGTGATAGGGGCCCTGGCTCCCCAGCTGGACATGGCAGTGGAGGTGGCCCTGCTCGACGATCTGGAGATGGAATACGCTGCGGCGCCGATACCCCTGGACGGTGCCCGGCGACGGCTCGAACAGCTGCCGTCGACGCGCTGGGCTCTGGTGACTTCCGCAAGCCGGAGGGTGGCAGAGCACCGGCTGCTGCACGCCGGATTGCCGCTGCCCCGACTCCTGGTGTGTGCCGGTGATGTGGTACGGGGCAAGCCGGATCCCGAGCCTTATTTGCTGGCTGCCAGCCGGTTGGGACTGGCTCCGGCCGATTGCCTGGTGTTCGAGGATGCACCAGCGGGCATCGCCAGCGCCCTGCAGGCGGGTTGCCAGGTGGTGCAGATGGGGGGAACAAGGCGGTATGACGACAGGCTCAAGGGCTGGCTGCGGGACTGGCGCGGGATCGAGATCGAGGTGGCACCGGACGGGCTCCATCTTCATCTGCCCGCCCCGCTGCCGGCAGAGGCAGGATGATGACGACAAGGGGCACGCCATTCAGGCGCCGCAAGATTGCCCGATGCTGGGGGAAGCCTGCTCAGCCGAATAGCGTTCCACCCGGTTGCGGCCATTGTGCTTGGCCAGATAGAGCGCCTGATCGGCGCGAGAGAGCAGCTCGTCCAGATTGAAGGGGCCCTCTTTCTGGGAGGCGATACCGATGCTGACTGTGATGCAGACGGCGGGCTCTGCTCCAGTTTCTTCCCCTGGCTGCGCGACGATTTTTCGCAGCCGCTCGGCAACTGCCATGGCCTGCTCCTCGCTGAGGCCGGGCCAGATGGCCACGAACTCCTCTCCCCCCAGGCGACAAAAGAGATCTCCCGGTCGAAGCTGGTCGCGCACCCGGGCCGCGAAGCTGCTCAACTGGTTGTCACCCTCTTCGTGACCGTGACGATCATTGATGCGTTTGAAATGATCGATGTTCAGCATGCAGACCGCCACAGGGTAGCGCTGCACCGTGAGGTGCTGGAGCAGTTCGTTGGCGGCCGACCAGAAGCCGGCCCGGTTCAGCGCACCGGTCAGGTGATCGTGGTGGGCCAGGTGTCTCATCTCCCGCAGCAGGCTGTTGCGGGCCGCCATGATGCTGGCGGCGGTCAGGGGGGTGAGAGCGATCAGCATGACCCCTATCCGGACGGAGAACATCCAGTACTGGGTCTGGACATCGTGATTGATGACGAGGTGGCCGTTTGAGAGGGCGATCAGGATCAGGGTGCTGTAACTCAGGGTCAGCAGGCTGGTGGCGAAGACGGAGTAGGTGACGGCGCACCAAAGCAGCGCCGGTACCGGGAAGGCGATGGATCCCGGCCCCTCGACGAGCAGGGTGAGCAGCAGGGAGGCCACCAGGCTCAGCAGCGGCATCAATCTGGCCCAGGAGAACTCGGTGCGGTAAAGGAGGGTGCGCCAGGGGGGCACGCTGTCATGGGGAGGCAGTGTCAGGAGCACCGGCAGTATGGTCATGTAGTTCACCAGCTCGCTGGCAAACCAGAAGCCCAGCCCGTAGAGCGGGGGGCCCAGAGACAGGATGGGATTGATGATGGCGCCGACCACGCCGGCGGCGAGGGAGGCGGCCAGGGTGTTTCGCAGCAGGAGCACGAGGGAGGTGGGGCGCCTGAGGAGCTTGTCGGCAGGCGCGAGCCGATGCATCAGCAGATACCCGACGCCGATGCCGGCCAGGTTGCCGCAGGTCAGCAGGATGGTTTTGAACAGGGGCTCGCCGGTGAAGAGGGCGGCGAGAAAAAAGCCCAGTATGCCGCCGGCCCAGCCCGCCGGGGTGGCCAGGCGTGGATAGCGCACCATGCAGCCGAGCAGGACCGCATTGGCAGGCCAGAAGGCCGCCAGCAGGTTGGGGGGGCGGGTGAAGATGCCGATCAGCGAGAACAGCAGTACCAGGGCGGCGACACACAACAGAGCGGACAAGGGCGTCAATGTGCATGAGGTACGTTGGCGTGCGATGTCCCCCATGGGGACCTCCTGACAAGAGAGCGTTTGTTCAGAGTATGGCTGGCACGTGACAAGGGTGAACGAGGGGGAGAGAAGAAAACGCCCCCTGGTGGAGGGGGCGTGAAGGCTTACTTGAAGACCCGGAAACGCACGTCGTCGTCGATGAAGGTCTTGTCGCCGGCAGGTTGCTCTATGCTGCCAAAAGGCATCTGGGCACGAAGCAGCCAGCTGGCGGGCAGGTCCCACTCCTTGCGCACCGCATCGTCGATGAGCGGGTTGTAGTGTTGCAGGGAGGCGCCGATGCCCTCCTGGGCCAGGGTGGTCCAGACCGCGAACTGGGCGATCCCGGTGGCATGTTCGGACCAGATGGGGAAGTTGTCGGCATAGAGAGCGAATTTCTGCTGAAGATCCTCGATGACGGCGGTGTCTTCGAAGAAGAGCACGGTGCCAGCCCCGGCGCGGAAGCTGCCGTTGATCTTGGCTTCACTCTGGGGATAGGCCTCCGGCGGCACTATCTTCTTGAGCTCCGCCTTGACGATGTCCCACAGCTTGTGGTGCTGCTCGCCGAACAGGATGACGGCGCGGGAACTCTGGGAGTTGAACGAAGAGGGGCTGTGCTTGACGGCATCCTTGATGAGGGCGGTCAGCTGGGTCTCGGAGTGGGTCACCCGGTTGCCCAGGGCATAGATGGTACGACGTGCTTTGATCTGTTCGATAAACGGACTGCTCATAACATCTCCTTGGTTGATGAATCATCACCGCCAGCGTTGCCGACAAAGGTCATCTGGCTCCGATTTCTAGAGTCATCGACTATAACACCTTGCGGGCAATAAACCGTCAACGAGGAGTAATGACTGTTTCTACTTTTTATGGATATTCACATGACGGATGTGAATATGGCCGCGAGACACCTTGATATCTTTTTTATCATTAGCAGTGGATGTTAATGACTTCAATCAATATCTTTTGCAGATTTTTAATCTATAAAATTCATCCAATATGACATTTTATAGAGAGTGACATGACGGCGGCGCTGATCAAGGAACGCTATTACATACTGACTCCGCTGTCGTTTCTCCTGGGAGGGCTGGTGCTGATCGCCACCCTGTTGCTGGCGGCAGCCAGCTACCTGAGCAGCATCGACAAGACGGTGGCGGGTTACGGTCACATGCTGGCCGCCCTCGACGCCACCCTGTTCCAGGACATGGCGCAGGACAACCGCCGCCAGCTTGGCGTGCTGGAGGCGTCCCTGGACAAGCAGGCCATCGCTGCCGGGGCATCGGCCATCAATCCCATCTGGGCCATTGCCCATCAGTTCAAGTACGACGCCCACTTCCTCTATTTCTACAACGCGCGCACCCATCGGCTCGACGGCTATCCCGACTGGCAGCAACCGGAGGGCTACCGGGCACAGGCGCGGCCCTGGTATCAGACCCTGTCCGGCGAGGGCGATGATCTCGTCTGGTTCGGTCCCTACCCGGAGTTCGATTCGGCTCGGCAGGTACTGACCCTCATCAAGCGGGTCAAGGATCATGAGGGGCAACTGCTTGGACTGCTGATGGTGGACATGTCGTTCAGCGCCTTGCAGGGGGCGTTGCACCGGGCGGTGGGTGAGGATCCGGTGGCCCTCTACATCACCGAGCGCAAGGGCGGCAAGCTGGTGGTGGGGCACAATTTGTCGCTGTTGCCGCCCCGTCTCGAGCGGGAGACGCAGGCGGCCGGCCTGGACGGGTTCTGGGCAGGTCGCCACCTGCAACACGCTCTGGAGGGGATGGAGTGGGATCTCAACGTCTATCTCCCCCCCTCCCATTTTCATGAAAACCTGCAAGACACCCTGTTGATGGTGGTGCTGCCCGCCCTGGCATTGCTCTGCATCTGGCTGTGCAGCCTGTGGTTTCTGGTGCGGATCTTTCGCCAGGAGCAGGCGCTGGTGCAGGGCTCGCTAAGCGGCCTCATCCAGGATGAGGCGCGAAAGGAGATCCAGCGGCGTCAGCGAACCTGGTTCGTGCACGGCAGCCTGGGGGAGATAGAACAGGTGCGAAACAGCCTGCTGCAAGGGCAGGATGCCCTGCTCCACGACCCTCTCACCGGCATCCTGAACCGGCGAGCCTTCGATCAGCAGCGGGCCGGGCTGGAGCAGGCGGGGAGGCCCTACTGGCTGGTGCTGTTCGATGTGGACAACTTCAAGCGCGTCAACGACAGCTGGGGACACGGTGTGGGGGATGCGGTGCTGTTTCGGGTGGCCACCATCATGGCGAGAACCCTGGGGGATGAGCAGGTCTACCGCATCGGGGGCGATGAATTTGCGGCCTTGCTGCCCTGGGAGCAGGCGGAGGTGGAATGCCGCCTGACCCACCTGCTCGGTCGGGTGAAAGCCCTGAAATGGCGGGAGTTCGCCGACGCCATCACCCTGAGCGCCGGCGGCGCGCGCTATCCGGATGATGCCCTGACGCTGCTCGAGCGGGCGGATGCCTGCCTGTACGAGAGCAAGCACCAGGGGCGGGATTGCTGGCATCTGGCGGCGTCGTCGCCCGTTGACGGGGAGGTTGTGACAGTATCTGTCTGACGGTGATCGCTGCAAAAAAGGGCCTTTGGGCCTAGAAAAGGGTCATGACGGGGATGATTTCTCGTGTGACCTTTTTTTTTGATGTGGTTTCAGGTGGTTAGCCTGCTTTCTTGCATCGTGTCGCGAACCGGAGACAGGGAGGGCTGGCCGTGAGGTGCCCCTTGCGGCAGTGGCGCAGGTCAGGGGGCTTTGTATAGTGCAGGGAAAAATAATCAATCATCAGGTTTGACAGGAGTACCCCATGAAAATGAAACCGTTTGGCATGAGCGCACTGGCGCTGCTGGGGGCGTTGCTGTTGGGCACAGGACAGGTGCAGGCATCCGAGACCTTCAATACCATTCTCGGCGGCGGAGCCGGCGGGGTGGCGGGCACCATGATCGGCAAGGAGCTGGGTGGCGACACCGGCGCCCTGGTGGGGGCAGCCTTGGGGGGCGCGGCCGGTGGTGCGGCCACGGCCAATAGGGGCAACAAGAACGAAGCTGCGCTCGGCGGCGCCGTCGGTGCCCTGGGCGGGGCTGCCATCGGCAAGAGTGTCGGTGGCAGCACGGGCCAGCTGATCGGCGCCGGTATCGGTGGTGCCGGTGGCTCCGCCATCGGAGCCAGGACCGGGGATGGTCACGAGAGCCGCGGCGATCGCTATTACGATGACAGGCGCTATCACAAGCACCACAAGAAACACAAAAAGCACCGCAAGCACAGATGGTATGACGACTGATGCCGCGGCAAGCTGATCGACAAAAAGGGGCCTTTGGCCCCTTTTTTGATCCCGCTGCCGGCCCGTGAGGGGCGGCGAGCGGCCTCTTACACCAGCCGGTGCTGGCGCCTGCCAAGGGAGAAGGCGTTGATGTTGTCGATGAGCTGATCCGCGAGGCGCTGCATCGACTCTTCGCTGGCCCAGGCCACGTGGGGAGTCAGGATGAAATTGGGGTAACGCAGGGCCTGCATCAGGGGGTGATCCGGAGGCGGCGGCTCGACACTCGCCACATCGAAACCGGCGCCGCCCAGACGGCGGTTGCCGAGGGCTTCGAGCAGCGCCTGCTCGTCCACCAGGCCGCCACGGCCCACGTTGATGAGCAGGGCGCCCGGTTTCATCAGGGCCAGCTCCCGCTCCCCGATGAGATGGCGGGTGTAGGGGGTGAGCGGGCAGTGCAGGCTGATCACATCCGAACTTTGCAGCAGGGCATCCAGGGGCAGTCTGTCGTCATCCCCCGGGGAGCCGACCTGGCTCTGGGCATAGTAAACCTCCATCCCGATGGCGCTGGCCCGCTGTCCCAGTGCCTGTCCCAGGGTTCCCTTGCCGATGATCCCGAGGCGCTTGCCATGCAGATCCGTGATGGGGTGGTCGAAGAAGCAGAACTGGCCGCTTTGCTGCCAGCGCCCCTCCAGCAGGGACTGGCGCCAGGCGAACAGGTTGCGCGACAGGGCGAGCATCAGGGCCATGGCGTGCTCGGGGACGGAAGGGCCCGAGTAGTTGCGGATATTGCACACGGCGACATTGGCGGCGCGGCACGCCTCCAGATCCAGGTTGTCGCTGCCGGTGGCGGCCAGAGCGATCAGGCGCAGTTCGGGCAGCTGGGCCAGTTCATCGGCCCCGATGCGCACCTTGTTGATGATGGCGATGCTGGCGCACTTGAGCCGCTCCACCACCTGATCCGGCGCCGTGGTCGGGTAGCTTTGCCAGTGATGGGGAAAATCGGGGCGGCGCAGATTGATGCCGGTGTCCAGGGTGTCGCTGTCGAGAAACACGATTTGCTGCATGAAGCCTCCTGCCATTGGTTCGGACATGATGCCAAACATGGAGGGCGGCTGACCAGCGCGGTGGCATCGGGTCAAGTCCGATGGGGAAGGCAAAAGGCGGGTGGCTGTGCCTCGGAGGGACTCAGATCCAGCCCAGGTGCGTCAGCCAGCCCTGGATGCGCCCCGGCGTCTCCTCCAGATCCATCAGGGCATAGGGGCGGTAGTTGAGCTTGTGGCTGCGGCGGCTCTCGCTTCTGCGGGCTTCGGCCGCCAGCAGGGGCCAGCGTCCTCCCTCCTCCTGATAGAGATCCAGGGTAGGGATGCTGCCCTGGGCTATCTGCTTGGCGAGGGTCTGGTTGCTCAGCTGGTTGGGGAAGAAGCCGTCGAGCAGCACCAGGGCATCGGGGGCGGGCAACTGTTCGCTGGCGATGAGGTTGGCGGCCCAGGCGGCGCTGGTACCCTGGGCCAGCAGCAGCTTGAAGCCCCCCTCCTGCAGCTTGGCATCCCCCAGCTTGCTGATGCGGGAGGCAAACTGCTTGCGAAAATCGTCGATGACCTGCTGTTTCTTCTCGGCGGCGGGGTCGAGCTCGGTCTGCTGCGGCGAGGGGAGCAGCAGCAGGGTATCGAAACCGAGGCGCCCCAGCTCCCGGGTCAGTTGCCACAGCTGGCCGCTGCGCTGCCAGTCGGGCAGCAGGATAACCAGACCCACGTAGTTGTCGCTGTCGTGCTTGGCAAACAGTACCTGTTGCTTGTCCACCCTGGTGCTGTCGGGTATTCCCTGCCAGTCGCTGCTCTGCCAGTAGTCGGGGGGAACCAGGGGGGCTGGATCCGGGGCGGCGCCTGACGGTGCCTGCCCGGCGCCGTGGGCGGCAAAAGCAAGCAGGGTCAGCAGCAGATAGGGGCGAAATGTCATGGGGGATCCTCCAGCACTCCCTCATAGCGGCCTCGCCGGGGGTTTCTTTAGGGCAAGGGGGCACATCGGCATCGGCGGTGGCGAAGAGGGTCTGACCGGCGGGCCGGGCACGGGCCCGGGATTGTTCCAAATGGCAAAGCATTCCCGGTTTTGATTGTTCCATCCTGTGACCCATACATGGTTCAGTAAGGGCAGGCAGACAGGGGGCCGGGGCATGTCGTCACTGGCCGCAGGCGGAGAATTCTCCCCCCCTGTCTCGTCAGAACGAGAGATTCACCCTCACTTTCCATCGACAGGGAGCGTTATCGCCATGAGCACCTTGGTTCACTTGCCCATCCTCGACCTGAGGCAGCTGGATGCCTCGCCCGACGCCCGGGCCGATTTTCTGGCATCGTTGCGCGATGCCGCGAGAGAGACGGGATTTTTCTACCTGACCGGCCACGGCATCGATCCCGAGCTGCAACAGGAGGTGCAGCAGCTGTCGCGGGCCTTCTTTGCGCTGCCTCTGGCGGCCAAGCAGCAGGTCGCCATGATCCACTCTCCCCATTTTCGTGGCTACAACCGACCGGGGGCGGAGCTGACCCGGGGTCAACCCGACTGGCGAGAGCAGTTTGATATCGGTGCCGATCGCCCAGCCTTGCCGCGCGCGGCGGGCGACCCACCCTGGTGGCGGTTGCAGGGGCCGAATCAGTGGCCGGAGGCGCTGCCGACACTGCAACCCGTGCTGACGCGCTGGCGTGGGCAGATGACCCGCATGTCCCGTACCCTGCTCGGGGCTTTTGCCGAGGCGCTCGCACTGTCGCCAGATGCCTTCGATGCCCTGCACGGAGAGCGTCCCAACGAACATATCAAGCTGATCCGCTATCCCGGTGAGCGGGGCGCCACCCAGGGGGTCGGTCCCCACAAGGATTCGGGCTTCCTGAGCTTCCTGCTGCAGGATGACCAGCCCGGCCTGCAGGTGGAGGTGGCGCCGGATCACTGGATCGACGCGCTCCCGCTCCCTGGCACCTTCGTGGTCAACATCGGTGAGCTGCTGGAGCTCGCCAGCAACGGCTACCTGCGTGCGACCGTGCACCGGGTGGTGCCGTCGGCGCCGGGGCAGGAGCGTCTCTCCATCGCCTTCTTCCTGGGGGCCCAGCTCGACGCTGTGGTGCCCGTCTATCCGCTGCCCGAGGCACTGGCCCGTGAAGCCAGGGGGCCTGCCACCGACCCGCACAATCCGCTGCTGCGGGAGGTGGGCTGGAACTACCTCAAGGGGCGGCTGCGTTCCCACCCTGACGTGGCATTGCGCCACCATGCCGATCTGTTGCCGGCGCCCCGGGCGCTGGCGGTCGGCGAAACCACCCATTGATTGCATGGCAAGGAGCACAAGATGAACAAGCACGGACTGTTTTCCCTGAGCGGCCTGGTATTGGCCCTCGGACTCTCTCTCTCCGCCCAGGCAGCCCAGGCGCTGCGGGTTGCCGCGGATCCACTGCCCCATGCGGATATCCTCGGCGAGGTGAAACGCCAGGACCCTTCGCTGGATCTGCAGGTGATCGAGCTCAGCGGCGGCATCAATGCCAATGCCCTGTTGGTGGCGGGTGATGTGGATGCCAACTACTTCCAGCACGTCCCTTACCTGCGGGATCAGGAGAAGGCGCTCGGCACCGAGCTGGTGGTGGCCGCGACCGTACACGTGGAGCCTCTTGGCATCTATTCGAAGAAGTTCAAGCACTTGAAGGAGGTACCGGAAAAGGCGGTGATAGCCCTGCCCAACAATGTCACCAACCTGAGCCGGGCCCTCTATCTGTTGCAGCACGAGGGGCTCATCACCCTCAAGGCCGGCCATGAAGATCCGGCGCGGGATCTGGCGACGGTGCACGATATCGCCACCAACCCCAAGGCGCTCAAGATCCTGGAGATCGAGGCGCCGCAGCTGCCGCGCTCCCTTGACGACGTGGATCTGGCGGTGATCAATGGCAACTATGCCCTGGAGGCGGGGCTGGAGCCTGCTCGCGATGCCCTGGGGCTGGAGAGCGCCCAGAACAATCCCTACGCCAACATCCTGGTGACCACCCCGGCGCTCAAGGATGATCCGCGGATCCGCCAGTTGGCGCGGGATCTGGAGTCCAGGGCGATCGCCGACTTCATTCGCAAGAGCTACAAGGGGTCGGTGATCCCGGTGGCCGGGCGGCAGTCATGATAGTGCTGGAGGGGCTCGGCAAGCAGTACCCGGGGCACGGGCAACCCGCTCTGGAGGGGGTGTCGCTCGAGATTCCGGATGGGGCCATCTACGGCATTCTCGGGCGCAGCGGCGCGGGCAAGAGCACGCTCATTCGTTGCCTCAATCTGCTGGAGCGGCCAAGCCGGGGCCGCATCCTGTTCGATGGCCGCGACATCACGGCCCTGGAGGGAGCGGCCTTGCGCCGCCACCGTCAGGGGACCGGCATGATTTTCCAGCACTTCAATCTGCTGCACGCCCGCAGCGTAGAGGAGAACGTGGCGGTCCCGCTGGAAATCGCCGGAGTGGCGCGCCGGGAGCGGGCGGCCCGGGTCAGCGAGCTGTTGGAACTGGTGGGGCTTGGCGAGCACCGTCGCGCCTTCCCCTCCCAGTTGTCGGGGGGGGCAGAAGCAGCGAGTGGGCATCGCCCGCGCCCTGGCCGCCAATCCGCGCCACTTGCTCTGTGACGAGGCGACCAGTGCCCTGGATCCGGAGACCACGGAGTCGGTGCTGGCGCTGCTTGCCGACATCAACCGCCGCCTCGGGATCACCATAGTACTCATCACCCACGAGCTGGAGGTGGTCAGGGCCATCTGCGATCACGCGGCATTGCTTGAACGGGGTCAGCTGGTGGAAAGCGGCGCTCTGGGCACCCTGCTGGCCAACCCCGACTCCCGCGTGCGGCAGGCCCTGTTGCCGGATCCCGAGATCCTGCGGCGTTTCATGGCGCGTCACGGAGTCACAGAGGAGGTGCGTTTATGCAGAGTCGCCTGAGTGTCGATGCCTTGCTTGAACTGATGTATCAGGGGTCGCTCGAAACGCTCTACATGGTGGGAGTGGCGGCCGTGTTCACTCTGCTGCTGGGGCTGCCGACCGGGGTGCTGCTGGTGGTGACCCGTCCCGGGGGCGTGCTGCCCTTGCCCCGTCTCAACATGGTGCTGGGGATCGGTATCAACATCGGGCGGTCGCTCCCCTTCGTGGTGCTCCTGATCGCCCTGATCCCCCTGACCCGGCTGGTGGTCGGCACCTCACTGGGCAGCACCGCCGCCATCGTTCCCATTACCCTGGGGGCCTTCCCCTTCTTTGCCCGGGTGGTGGAGAGCGCCCTCGATGAGGTGGACAAGGGGCGCGTCGAAGCCGTGCTCGCCATGGGGGGCAGCGGCTGGCACGTGGTCGTCAAGGCGCTGCTGCCCGAGGCCTTGCCGGCGCTGCTGGCCGGACTCACCCTGACGGTGGTGATGCTCATTGGCTTCTCCTCCATGGCGGGGGTGGTCGGTGGCGGCGGGCTCGGGGATCTAGCGATCCGCTACGGCTACCAGCGCTTTGACGACAAGGTGATGGCAGGGACAGTGGTCATGTTGCTGCTGCTGGTGCAACTGGTACAGGGGGTGGGGGACAGGCTGGTGCGGGCACTGGCCCATCGCCGCTAGGGGCACGGCTTCTCATCAGGCCGGCCGTGAGGTGCCAGCCAATAAAAAAGCGAGCCTTGGCTCGCTTTTTTTGCAATCACATCAAGGGGTCAACTTAGTTGACGCGACGCTTGAATTCACCGGTACGGGTGTCGATTTCGATCTTGTCACCGATCTCCACGAAGGCGGCAACGGCCAGCTCGTAGGAGGTGCCCTTCAGGCGGGCAGGCTTGGTCACTTTACCGGAGGTGTCGCCACGGGCGGCCGGCTCGGTGTACTCGACTTCACGCACGATGGTGGTCGGCAGTTCTACGGAGATGGCTTTCTCGTTGTAGAAAGTCACTTCGCAGAGGTCTTCCATGCCGTCTACCAGGTAGTTCAGGGCATCACCCAGGTTGTCTTTCTCGACATCGTACTGGTTGTACTCGGTGTCCATGAAGACATACAGCGGGTCGGAGTAGTAGGAGTAGGTGCACTCTTTACGCTCCAGCTGAACGACTTCCAGCTTGTCGTCGGCCTTGAAGACGGTCTCGGTGGCGCTGCCGTTCAGCAGACCCTTCAGCTTCATCTTGACCACGGCGGAGTTACGGCCGGATTTGTTGAATTCAGCCTTCTGGACCACCATCGGCTCGGTGCCGATCATGACTACGTTACCAGCGCGGATTTCCTGTGCGGTTTTCATGTAAAAAATTCCTGTTCGTGAAACGGACGGATAAAAACTGCCAGATTATATACGGCTTTCTAAAAATTTCACCAACCTCGTGACGAGATCCCCGTCCGCCAGCAGCCTCTGTGGCCAGGTGCGCCCATGTTGCTGCCATATGGCCGCGTATTGCGGCCATTGTGCCCAGAGTTCACCCGTATGCTCCCCCCGGTTGAGGGCATGGTTGAAGCGGCGCAGCCACTGACCGGCCGGCGCTGGCAAGGGGGAGAGGTAGTGGTCGAGAAAACCGTCCAGCTTGACCATGTGGGCATCCTCTTCCTGCTTGTAGATGTGCCAGAGGAAGGGGCGCCCCGCCCACTGGGCCCGCACGAAGGAGTCCTCCCCGCGCACCAGGTTGAGATCGCAGCTCCACAGCAGGCGATCGTAGCCCCTCTGATCGGTCATCGGCAGCAGCTTGATGGTGAGGTTGCCCGCCTGGAGCAGATCTCCGGCCCGGGCACCGGGAATGGCCTCTGCCAGCCCTGCGCCGATGAGCACGTCGTCGAGGGAGCGCCCCAGCGGCAGCAGCAGGGTGACGGGGGTGACGCTCTGGCGCCAGCCCTCGACCAGGCTCCTGAGCGCCTCGCTCTCGTAGGTAAAGAGGCTGACCCGCAGCTCGTCTTCTCGTTGGGGCGGCAGGCCGAGGCTGGCCCAGTAGGCGGCCAGTCCCGCTTCATCCTGTTGCCAGCGCTCGCGCTCGACGATGAGGCCTCGCTCGCACAGCAAGC